>VFJL01000016.1 GCA_009886095.1 Nitrosomonadales bacterium
CCCAAATTTCTCGAGATCGGTTTCGGCATGGGTGAAACCACTGCTGCCATTGCCCAGGCGCATCCGCAGAACGATTATCTCGCCATCGATGTGCACACGCCCGGCGTGGGCAGTCTGCTGAAGCAGATCGGAGAATCCGGCTTGACCAATCTGCGTATCATCCAGCATGACGCGGTGGAGGTATTGCAACAGATGCTGCCGTTCGAGTGTCTCGATGGTACGCACATATTTTTCCCCGACCCTTGGCCTAAAGCACGCCACCACAAACGCCGTTTGATTCAGCCGCAATTCATTGCACTGCTAAGCGAGCGTCTGAAGCGCGGTGGCTATGTTCATGTTGCTACCGACTGGGAAGAATACGCGCAGCAGATTCTGCAAGTGCTGAGCAATGAACCGCAGCTTGCCAATACCGCTGCGGACTATGCGCCATGCCCGGAATACCGGCCCTCGACCAAGTTCGAGCAGCGAGGTTTGAAGCTGGGGCATGGGGCGTGGGATTTGGTCTTCCGCAGAAGATAAGCAAGCGTTCTGTTTATGCCCCGGTTTTCTCCGGCAAAAAAATCTGCAATAAATCGTTCAGAAAGCGCCGCCCGGTTAAGGTGGGCGTGATGCGTTGGTGATCGCGCATGATCAACCCACGCCGCTCCGCCTCGTTGAGTTGTTGTTGGATCGCGGTGATCGGCAGACCAGTGCGTTGCTGAAACATTTCTGTGGCAAAACCTGCGGTGAGGCGCAGTGCGTTCATCATAAATTCAAAGCCGCGCTCGTCGCGCCCCACTTCATGATGTTCCTGTAGCGGCGCATCTGCCAGCATCGCACTTGCTGCTGTCTTGGCAAGGTATTCCGCCGGCTGCTTGTAGCGCATCTGCCGCACGATCTTGTCGGCGAAACTGATTTTGCTGTGGGCACCTGCACCGATACCAAGATAATCACCGAACAGCCAGTAATTCAAATTGTGGCGTGATTCGCGCCCGGGTTGAGCGAAGGCCGAAGTCTCGTAATTGACGTAGCCGTTGTCTGCAAGCATTTGTTCGATCATCACCTGCATTTCTGCCGCTAGATCATCATCGGGCAGCGGCGGTGGATAACGGTGGAACAAGGTATTCGGCTCCAGTGTGAGGTGGTAGGCGGAAATATGCGGCACGCCGTAGCTCACTGCTGTGGTGATGTCTTGCCGTGCTTCATCCAGCGTCTGCTCAGTTGCGTTATTCGGCAGTGCATACATCAGGTCGAGATTTACATTGTCGAAATTCTTCTGCGCGATTTCCACCGCACGCCGCGCTTCATCGCCATCGTGAATACGGCCCAGTGCTTGCAGATGCTTGGGATTGAAACTCTGGATGCCGAGCGACAGGCGATTGATGCCGACGGCGCGAAAGTCGGCGAATTTTTGCGCTTCGACCGTGCCGGGATTGGCTTCCAGCGTGACTTCGGCCAGATGCTCCAGCGGCAGCAGGGTGCGCACTGCGGTGAGAATCGTGTCGATCGAACGGGCACTGAACAGGCTGGGCGTGCCGCCACCGAAAAATACACTGACTACTTTGCGTCCCCATATCTGCGGCAATGCTGTTTCCAGATCGTGGATTAGTGCTGCAACATAGTCATCCTCCGGCATATTGCCGCTGCGAGCTTCGTGCGAATTGAAATCGCAATAGGGACATTTCTTTACACACCACGGCAGGTGAATATAGAGACTCAGCGGTGGCAGTATCTGCAGGCGGGGCACTTGCGAACCGAGTATCGATGAAAGAGAGATAACTGCAGACATAATGAATTTACGGAATCGGTAGCCAGAGCACCCGGTTACTCGGCGGCTGCTTCCTGCATGATCATTTCAACCAGTCGCGTCAGTGCTTTGCTGCGATGACTGATTTGATTCTTTTGTTTCAGTGGGAGTTCCGCTGAGGTCTTACCCAGTTGCGGTAGATAGAAATAAGGGTCGTAGCCGAAACCGTCACTGCCGCGCGGTTGCAGAATAATCTCACCGTGCCAGGCGCCGTCGGCAATGATCGGTTGCGGATCATCGGCATGGCGCACCAGCACGATCACACAGTAATAGTGGGCGTTACGATTGGATTGGTTTGTCAGCACCTCGACCAGTTTCTGATTGTTGCGTTCGTCTGACCTGGGCTCTCCGGCGTAGCGCGCCGAATGGATTCCCGGTTCGCCGTGCAAGGCATCCGCGCATATGCCAGAATCATCTGCCAGCGCCGGCAGGCCAGTACATCTGCTGGCATGGCGCGCCTTGGCCAGTGCATTCTCGACGAAGGTGCAATGCGGTTCATCCGCTTCGGTGACATTGAATGCCGACTGTGGCAACACTTTAATTCCCAAGGGTTCCAGCAGGTGGCCGATCTCACGTAGCTTGCCGGGATTATTGCTGGCGATGACAAGTTTTTGCATTTCCGCAGCCCGGCTTATTTTTCTGCCAATGCTGCTTTCTGAAGCGCAATCAGCTGTTGGATGCCTTGCTGTGCCAGATCCAGCATAGCGTTCAACTCCTGCCGATCGAATGTGATACCTTCGGCGGTTCCCTGCACTTCCACCAGACCAAGGCCACCGGTCATGACCACGTTCATGTCGGTATCGCAAGAAGAGTCTTCCGGATAATCCAGATCAAGTACCGGTACACCAGCATAAATGCCGACCGAGACAGCGGCAACATGATCGAGTATCGGTGTGCTTTTCAACAGTTGCCGCTGCAGCAACTTTTCCACCGCATCGTGCAACGCGACAAATGCGCCGGTAATGCTGGCGGTACGGGTACCGCCGTCAGCCTGGATTACATCGCAATCAATCTGGATAGTGCGCTCGCCCAGCTTTCCCAGATCCACCACCGAGCGCAGCGCACGTCCGATCAGGCGCTGGATTTCCATGGTACGCCCGGATTGCTTGCCCTTGGCGGCCTCGCGCTGCATACGCTCACCGGTAGAACACGGCAGCATGCCGTATTCTGCGGTGAGCCAGCCTTGTCCTTTACCGCGCAGAAAGGATGGTACTTTTTCGTCCACACTGGCGGTGCATAATACCCTGGTGTCACCGCACTCGATCAGCACTGCACCATCAGCATGCTTGGTGTAATGGCGGGTGATTTTAACGGGACGGAGTTGAAGCGGCGTGCGATTACTGGGGCGCATATTATTTATGATATTGGCGTACAGTTAGTAGAGTTTTCCCGGCGCTTGGCGGGCAATATGGACAATGAACGCATTCAGGCCGGAAAGGTTTGTTGGGTAGCTGGTTATGGCATAATCAGCGGAAGCATCACATTTCAAGCAACATTCTAACGTATTAAGGACCCGTCAGTGGACAAGTTAACCTTGATTTACAGCATGACCGGTTACGCGGTAGTCACACAGGAGGTGCCCCACGGCTCACTCAATCTGGAATTACGCTCTGTCAATAATCGCTATCTCGACATCCAGTTCCGGCTGCCAGACGAATTCCGTTTGCTGGAATCAGCGATGCGTGAGTTTCTGGCAACCCGGTTGAGTCGCGGCAAAGTGGATTGCCGTTTGAGCTTTTCCCGTGCTGCAGGTACAGAAGAATTACAGCAGATCAATCCCGAGCTACTGCAAAAGCTGCTGGAACTGGATCGTACCGTCAAGGTAGCACTACCCGACGCGCGTAGTCTGAGTGTGGCGGACATCCTGCGCTGGCCAGGCATGCTAGGTGCCGATGCGCTGCCTGCCGGGAATTTACGCGAGCCCTGCATGGAATTGCTCCGCGTTGCCCTGGATGAGTTTGCGGCGGCGCGTGCACGTGAAGGTGAGAAGCTGAAAGCCATGCTGCTTGAACGCCTGGGCAAGATGCGCCAACTGACGATTGCTGTGTCGCCACGCATTCCCGCATTGCTGGCCGCGTTTCAGGAAAAACTCACGATGCGTTTGCGCGAAGCCATGATAAATTGCGACGATGACCGTATTCGTCAAGAGCTGATATTGTTTGCCAGCAAGATCGATGTGGACGAGGAGTTGTCCCGCTTGCAGGCGCATCTGGACGAAGTGGAACGGATTCTGGTCAAGGGTGGTGCGGTCGGCAAGCGCCTGGACTTCCTGATGCAGGAACTCAACCGCGAAGCCAATACTCTTGGTTCAAAATCAGCCGACGCGGAAGTATCGAAAGTCGCCATGGAGCTCAAAGTGTTGATTGAGCAAATGCGTGAACAGGTCCAGAATTTGGAATAGTGTTTTTCCTTGTCGCCCAACACACAAACGGGTTCAATATGACAATAACGGCGGGTAGTGTATTTATCATCAGCGCGGCTTCCGGTACCGGAAAAACCAGCCTGGTGAAAGCGCTGCTGCGGACTGATGGCGACCTGAGCCTGTCTATTTCATACACTTCGCGGCCACCGCGTCCCAAAGAAGTGGACGGGCGTGACTACCATTTCGTCAGTCGGCAGGTTTTTGAACAAATGCTGGCATGCGGCGAGTTTCTGGAAAGTGCAGAAATTTATGGAAACTACTATGGTACTTCGCGGATATGGATTAACGAAGCCATGGCGTTGGGCCGGGATATTCTATTGGAACTGGACAGCCAGGGCGCACAGCAGGTGCGCCGGGCTTTTCCAGAAGTAGTCGGAGTTTTCATTTTGCCGCCATCGCTGGAAATCCTGGAGGCACGTTTGCGCAGTCGTGGTCAGGATAGCCCGGAAGTGATCGCACGCCGCATGGCTGCTGCGCGTGACGAGATCAGCCATGTGAGCGAGTATGATTATGTTATCATCAACAAAGAATTGGACAAGGCACTCAGCGACTTTTTCTGCATTGTTCGGGCCGAGCGCATGAGGATGACGAAGCAGCTTGCCTGTTATCATGATCTGATAATACAGCTCGCATAGAATACCCGTGCGGGCACCTCTAATTCCAATTTCAGTTCGAAAGTGTCACTAATGCAATGAAATTGGAATAACCTTTCTGTACCACTATTGTTGACACCTTTTCAGGAGAAGCACCATGGCACGTATTACTGTTGACGATTGTTTGAAAAAAATTCCCAACCGATTCGAAATGACCCTGGTCGCGACCATACGTGCAAGGCAGCTCTCGATCGGTAGCTCCCCGATGGTGGAATCTGCACGCGACAAACCTGTCGTACTTGCTTTGCGCGAAGTGGCCCAGGGAAAAGTAGGGCTGGAAGTTCTTGACGGCCGATACTAGTTTCGGACTGGTTCCGGCAAGAAACGCATCGATAGATTCAGAAATAAGCGCCTCTAAAAATTCAAAATTTCAGGCAGAATGTGGCGGAAACAAATTCACCTTTGGTGTGGAATTGGAATTAGGGAAATACTGATTTATTTTGCGTTTCCTGAGAGATACCCAAGTGTAATTGAAGCGAGGATACTTGCAGTGGAGGCTGGGACTGTCGCCCAGCCTGAACCGTCGATGCAGCGGGCATATCAAACAGAATAAAGGAAATTCCAATGCGAGCACAAGGCTTGCCGGATTCTTCCGCTGCTCTAAACGAGGCGGAACTTCTATTCAATGAATTATCCGGTTACCTCAAGCCGGCAGATATTTCTCAGCTTCAGAACGCCTACCTGTTTAGTCAAAGCGCCCATTCCGGGCAGTTCCGCAAATCCGGCGAACCTTACATTTCCCACCCGCTGGCGGTAGCCAGCATACTCGGCAGGCTGCACCTGGATAGCCAGACACTGGCTGCCGCACTGCTGCACGATGTAATGGAAGACACTCACGTCTCCAAAGCCGAAATCAGTGAAAGATTCGGCAAATCGGTAGCAGATCTGGTGGATGGTGTTTCCAAGCTTGATAAAATCGAATTTCAGACTCAAGCAGATGCCCAGGCAGAAAATTTTCGCAAGATGCTGCTGGCGATGTCACAGGATGTACGCGTCATACTCATCAAGCTAGCGGATCGACTGCACAACATGCGCACTCTGGAGGTGTTGCAGCCAGAGAAACGCCGCCGCATTGCCCGTGAAACTATGGAGATCTATGCTCCCATTGCCCATCGACTGGGACTCAACAGTATTTACCAGGAATTGCAGGATCTTAGTTTTTGCCATCTTTTTCCCACCCGCTACCGGGTTCTGACCAAGGCTACCAAAGCGGCGCGCGGCAATCGCCGCGAAGTGCTGGATAAAATTCTTAACGACATTCGGCAGCGTCTACTGGATGCGGGGCTGGATGCAAAGGTAAGCGGGCGTGAAAAACAGCTTTACAGTATTTACAAAAAAATGGTGGAGAAGCATCTCACCTTTTCTGAAGTGCTCGACATTTACGGGTTTCGCGTTATCGTCAAGGACGTGCCTGCATGCTACGTGGCGCTAGGCGCATTGCATAGCCTGTACAAGCCCATTCCCGGAAAGTTCAAGGACTACATCGCGATTCCCAAGGCGAACGGTTACCAGTCCTTGCATAGCACCCTGTTTGGGCCTTATGGCACCCCCATTGAAGCGCAAATCCGCACAGTCGAGATGCACAGGATTGCTGAAGCTGGTGTCGCCTCACATTGGCTTTACAAGAGCGTCGATAACAATCTCAATGATCTGCACACGAAAACCCACCAGTGGTTGCAAAGCCTGCTGGAAACTCTGAGCGACTCTACCGACTCCCTGGAATTTCTAGAGCACTTGAAAGTCGATTTATTTCCCAGCGAAATCTATGTATTCACGCCCCAAGGCAAGATATTGGAGCTGCCCAAAGAATCAACCGCTGTAGACTTTGCCTACGCAGTGCATACCGACATCGGCGACCGCTGCATGGCGGTGAAAATCAACGGCGAGAATGCACCGCTACGCACCAAGCTCAAGAGCGGCGATCACGTAGAGATCATCACCGCACCGCACGCAAAACCGAACCCTGTATGGCTTACCTATGTGGTCACTGGCAAAGCGCGTTCACATATCCGCCATTTTCTTAAGACTATGCAATATGAGGAATTGGCTAAATTGGGTGAGCGTTTACTGAATCAGGCGCTGCTGTCGTTCAAGCTCGATCCGGCAACCATAAGCGACGTACAGTGGCAGAAACTGGCCCGCGATAGCGGCGCCAAGTCGAAGAAAGAATTACTGGCGGATATGGGGCTGGGCAAGCATCTGTCTGCAGTGGTGGCAAAACGCCTGGCATCGCCGCATGAATCCATTCCCAGATCCGGCGGGGAAAGTGGTGCCATTACTATACTTGGCACCGAAGGTATGGCAGTGCAATTTGCCAAATGCTGCCGTCCGATTCCCGGCGATCTCGTTGTCGGCTTCATCAAAAAAGATCAGGGACTAGTGATTCATACCCGCGACTGTCCGGTGATCGCCAAAATTCACGGCAATCCGGATAATTGGCTGGGTGTGACGTGGGACAAAGACATCACCAGGCTGTTCGAGGTCAGCATCAAAATGGTGGCAGCCAATCAGCGTGGTGTATTGGCCAAAGTGGCGGCAGAAATCGCCAAGGCTGGCTCCAACATTGATAATGTTTCGGTGGAAGGCGAGGGCACCTATACCACCATGAATTTTACCCTGCAAGTCAGTAACCGCTCGCATCTCGCACAAGTAATGCGTGGCCTCAGACGCATCCGGGAAGTGGTAAAAATCACCCGGGTCAAGGGCTAATTCCGCCTCTAAGGAAATGCCGATTTATTCAGACCGCTCAGCATGGATCTGGTGTAATTCCAGTTCCAGTTCGAAAGTGAAATGAGGCGATGACGAACGAACGCCGCAGACAGTACGAATAGTACGGCCAGGTGCGAGGGAGGAAATCAACGAAGTGTCGCTGATGAAATGGAATTGGAATTGGGGTTATGGCTCATAAGATAGTACAGGCGCCAACCACTTCTCCGTTTCCTCCAGCGTCCAGCCTTTGCGCTTGGCATAATCTGCCACTTGATCCTTGTCTATTTTTCCAACGGCAAAGTAGTTGGCCTCCGGGTGGGAAAAATAGAAACCCGACACTGCCGCAGTCGGTATCATGGCATAGGATTCAGTGATAATAATGCCGGCATTCTCGGGAGCCTTCAGCAGCTCAAATAACGGCCCTTTCTCGGTGTGGTCGGGGCAGGCCGGGTAACCGGGTGCGGGGCGGATGCCGACATATTCCTCGGCGACGAGCTGCTCGCTGCTTAGTTTTTCATCCTTGGCATAACCCCAGAACTCGCGTCGTACCCGCCAGTGCATGTGCTCGGCGAAGGATTCCGCCAGGCGGTCAGCCAGCGCTTTCAGCATGATGGCGGAATAATCATCGTGCGCATCCTCATAACTCTTTACACGCGCATCTATGCCGAATCCGGCGGCAACGGCGAATGCACCGATGGTATCCCGCACACCGGACTCCTTGGGAGCAATAAAATCTGCCAGGCACAGATTGGGGCGCCCTGCCGGTTTCAGGTTTTGCTGCCGCAGATTATGGAAAGTCATCGCTACCCTGGTACGGGACTTATCGGCATAAATCTCAATGTCGTCGTGGTTCACCGAATTGGCGGGAAACAGACCAACCACTGCATTGGCGGAAAGCCATTTCTGTTCGATAATCTTCTTCAACATGGCCTGAGCATCGCGTAATAGATTGCGGGCAGCCTCACCCACTACTTCATCCTGCAGGATCGCCGGATAGCGCCCGGATAATTCCCATGCCTGAAAGAACGGAGTCCAATCGATATAGGGCACCAGCTTTTCCAACGGATAGTTGCGCAAAGATCTGATACCGATAAAACCCGGTTCGGGTGGAGTGTAATTCTGCCAATCGGTTTTAAGTGCGTTTCTGCGCGCTTCTGCAATCGACAGCATCGGTGATTGCCCTTTCTTGTTCTTGTGTTGAGTGCGAACTTTCTCATATTCAGTCTGAATATTCTGCACATAATCCACCCGCAAATCCTGCGACAGCAAATTGCTGCATACACCTACAGCGCGGCTCGCATCCGGCACCCATACGGTAACGCCGTTGCTGTAATGCGGGGAGATTTTCACGGCAGTGTGGACGCGTGAGGTGGTTGCACCGCCGATCAATAACGGAATGGTGAAGCCTTCACGCTGCATCTCCTTTGCCACATGCGCCATCTCCTCCAGAGAAGGCGTGATCAGCCCGGACAGGCCGATGATGTCAGCCTGCTCGCGTCGTGCCATTTCCAGAATCTGTGCGCACGGAACCATCACGCCCATATTCACCACTTCATAATTGTTGCACTGCAGCACCACGGTGACGATGTTCTTGCCTATGTCATGCACGTCGCCCTTGACCGTGGCGATGACGATCTTGCCCTTGGGCCGGGAATCACCAGAGCGTTTCTTTTCTGCCTCAATGAACGGTAGCAAATGAGCCACTGCTTGCTTCATCACCCGTGCCGACTTGACCACCTGCGGCAGAAACATTTTGCCGGAACCGAATAGATCGCCGACCACATTCATGCCGTTCATCAGTGGCCCTTCGATCACCTGGATCGGCCGTCCACCTTGAGCGTCTATTTCCAGACGAGCTGCCTCGGTGTCTTCCACGATATAAGTGTTGACGCCCCTGACCAGCGCATGCGTCAAACGCTGCTGCACCGGCTCGCTACGCCAGGCGAGATCTTCAATCTTCTCCTTGCTCTGTCCCCTGAAATTTTCGGCGAATTCCACCAACCGCTCGGTAGAGTCGGGGCGGCGGTTAAGCAACACGTCTTCAACCCGCTCCAGCAAGTCCTTGGGTATATCCGAGTAGACGCCCAATTGCCCGGCATTGACGATGCCCATGCTCATACCGGCCTGGACAGCGTGATACAGGAAGGCCGTATGGATTGCTTCCCGTATCGGCTCATTACCACGGAAAGAGAACGAAACATTGGACACGCCACCGCTCACCTTGGCATAGGGTAAGGTTTTTTTGATGATGCGCGTGGCTTCGATGAAATCGACACCGTAATTGTTATGTTCCTCGATGCCGGTAGCAACCGCAAAAATGTTAGGATCAAAAATGATGTCTTCGGGCGGGAAACCCACCTGATCAACCAGAATGCGGTAGCAGCGTGTGCAAATATCGACCTTGCGTGCCTGCGTATCAGCCTGACCGGATTCATCGAAAGCCATCACAATCGCTGCCGCGCCATAGCGGCGGGCCAACTGGGCATGACGGATGAATTCCGCTTCACCTTCCTTCAGGCTGATGGAATTGATCACGGCCTTGCCTTGCACGCATTTCAGACCGGCTTCAATCACCGACCATTTGCTCGAATCTATCATTACCGGCACCCGGCTGATATCTGGCTCGGCGGCGATCAGGTTGAGGAACGTCACCATCGCTTTCTGCGAATCGAGCATCGCCTCATCCATGTTGATGTCGATAATCTGCGCGCCACTCTCCACCTGGTTGCGGGCGACAGTCAGGGCCTCTGCATAGTTGTTGCCGAGTATCAGACGGGCGAAAGCTTTCGAGCCGGTGACGTTAGTGCGCTCACCCACATTCACAAATAGGGAATCGTCGCCGATATTGAGCGGCTCCAGGCCGGACAGCCGCAGCTTCTTTGGAATGTCGGGAATGATGCGCGGCGCAATGCCGCTTATCGCATCGGCGATGGCCTTGATATGCGCAGGTGTGGTGCCGCAGCAGCCACCGACAATATTGACGAAACCCGATAAAGCAAAATCCTTGATCAGGCTCGCGGTGTAGTCAGGCGATTCGTCGTAGCCGGTTTCCGCCAGAGGATTGGGTAGGCCAGCGTTGGGATGCGCGCTGATATATACGCCCGCAACCTTGGAAAGCTCTTCGATGTAAGGGCGCATCAATTCTGCACCCAATGCGCAGTTCAATCCCACCGACAATGGCCGGGCGTGGCTGACCGAATTCCAGAATGCTTCCGGCGTCTGTCCGGAAAGCGTGCGCCCGGAAGCATCGGTGATGGTGGCCGAAATCATGATCGGAATGCGTACACCGTGAGTTTCGAAATATTGATCAATTGCAAACAGCGCCGCCTTGGCATTAAGGGTGTCGAATATGGTTTCCACCAGCAGGATATCGGCGCCACCATCCATCAGGCCACTTATGGCAACAGAATAATCTGCCACCAGTTGATCAAAAGTAATGCCGCGAAAACCGGGGTCATTCACGTCCGGCGAAATTGAAGTGGTTTTGGTGGTCGGCCCCAGTACCCCGGCGACGAAGCGCGGCCTGTCCGGAGTTTTTGCTTCCATCGCCCGGGTTGCTTCTTTCGCCAGCTTGGCACCGGCAAGATTCAGCTCGTATACCAGATCCTGCATGTGGTAATCAGCCATTGAGGCAGCAGTGGAATTGAAAGTGTTGGTCTCGACGATATCCGTGCCCGCTTCCAGATAACCGCTATGGATGCCACGGATGATGTGTGGCTGGGTGAGCGTCAGCAGATCGTTATTGCCCTTGAGATCGTGCGGAAAATCGGCAAAACGCGTGCCGCGATAGTCCGCCTCGTTGAGGGAGTGGCTCTGAATCATGGTACCCATGGCCCCATCCAGCAGCAGGATGCGGCTGCTGAGCAGGTCTTCCAGCAGGGTGGTGCGGTGACGTTTGTTCATGACGGGTTTGAGTTTTCGGCGGAGGCGGAATTCTATCATGCCCACTGGCGTGTCGCTGTCAGTCAGCTATCAGTTGCCGACAGGAAAAATGTCAGGAATCTAACCAGCCAACTGGGAAAACAGGTTTTTCAGGAACGACTATCGTTGCAGAATAGATTTGTAGTTTCAACTTCAGCCCAAAAGTGGAACAAGGCGATGACGAACAAACGGAGCAGACAGCACCTCCCCAAGGGGGCTTTTATCCGGGCGAGTGGTACGGCCCTGGGAGGGAGCGAGAATGTCAATGGAGTGTCGCTGATGAAACAGAATCAGAATAAGGATTTTCCCTAGACTGAAATGGGATAATTACCTATTCCGTGAGTACGACTGCCTACCCTATTCTTAATTTGTACGGTTATTCATCTTTAGATGGTCATGGATTGTGTGCAAATCCAGTATGGAATAGAGGTGTTTGATAGAAACAGAAGCAAGAATGAGGCAGTGCTCTTCCGTGCCGTATGTGAGAGATTATCCTCTTGCATTGATTTACCATTTTTCTAAAGGAGTATTACCATGACTATGAAAAAATCTGTTAAAGCAGTATTGGCGTCACTGGGTATGGTAGCTGCAGTTGGTTTTGCACCAAATGCGAGCGCCGTTTCTTGGACTCTAAGTCCGGATGCGAATACCATGGCATTTGGCGTAACGGTTGTTCCTGGTCTTAACGAGGTCAATTTCGCTGATAGTGCTAGCCAACCACAGGGAATATTTGGCGCCGGATTTACCTTTACTGGGCCAGCCGTCACAGTTAACTTTGATTCAGACCTGTATTCCTGGGACTCATATAATGAAGTAGGCAGCGGCCCTGGTGGTACGGGTTATTTTGATGCGTTCATTGTGACGATCAGTAACACCGGCTATTACTGGGATTCTTTGCCTTCGGATCCGCAGCTAGCAAGCGCGAGCCAGTTTGTATGGGGTGGGGCGGATTATAGTGACGGCATCCTGGAGAATTACACGACAGCTGCCTCATATGGTGATGTGATTAGTGCATCTGGCGGCGGCCCGTCCACTACGTGGTACGTTAGTGTGGTGTTGGATACTAAATCGCTACCACAGTCTGATACCGCACACCCTTCGTATGGTAGCTTCCATGTATCAGCCGTGCCTGAACCCGAAACCTACGCCATGTTCATGGCTGGTTTGGGCCTGATGGGTTTCATGGCACGTCGTCGCAGCAAGACTTCTTAAGCCAAAAGCCTTATACCAATTTCAGTTCGAAAGTGGAACAAGGCGATGACGAACGAACGCGGCAGACAGCACGTCATCAAGGGGACTTTCATCGGGGCGAGTAGTACGGCTTGGAGAGAGTGAGGATGTCAACGGAATGGCGCTGATGAAACAGAATCAGAATAAGGATTTTCCCTAGTCTGAAATAGGATAATTACTTATCGTAAACATGACTGGTTGTCCTATCCTTAATAGTACGGTTATTCATCTTTAGTCGATCATGGGTTGTGTGCAAATCCAGGATGAATAGAAGCGTTTTATAGAGTTAGGTCGTTCTTAGTTATTACTAGGCGGATTCAACTCTGAAGTGCAACTTGGTTCACATCTAGATTCTGGTTCATGTTGTTTCGTCAACTTAAATAAAGGAAATATTATGAAAAATACTATGAAACTGAAATTGCTGGCAGCTGCGGTCATGATGGTTGCTGGTACTGCACACGCAGGCACTGCGTATGTGGGCGTTCCTCCTGCGGCCCTTGTTCAGCAGGTGGGCACGGATGGTTCCGTAACGACTCCATATGACTTCGGTGTTATTGGTACATCTGCCACAGTGCTCGCGGTAACCGTGGGGGGCACTCCCTTTGGATCGTTCGAGGAGTTCGCAAACTTCACTATACCGACTCCCTCGAATGCTGTGGGTTCCGCCAACACCTATACGCTGAACTTGCTGGGCATTAACCTACTCGAAATCACAGGCTTGTCGGTTGAAGTCTGGGATAGCGTCCACCCCTTGGGGGGGACGCTCTTCACCACGTTCCCGGGCAACAACGCGACATGGTCGATCGGTGCGCTGGCTGCTGGCCAGTACCACCTCGACATTGCCGGTAGATTCGGCCCTAACGCTGGTGTCGGGCAGTATTCAGTTGCTCTGCAGGCTGCGCCAGTTCCCGAACCCGAAACCTACGCCATGTTCCTGGCTGGTTTGGGTCTGATGGGCTTCATGGCACGTCGCCGCAGC
>VFJL01000006.1 GCA_009886095.1 Nitrosomonadales bacterium
CAAAAGATAAAAAAGATTTTTGGGTTTGAAGGTTTCCTCAGCGTCCTCCGCGTCCTCTGCGGTTCAGTAAGTTTTTAATTTTGTTGATTAGGGCAGGCAGAGTGGATGTTTGACCATGAGCAAGCTCAAGACAGGTTTACAAATCAAGAGAACCGTTAACCGCAGAGGATGCTGAGGAAAAGCAAAAGCAGAAGTAAAAGCAAAAGCAAAAGCAAAAGATAAAAAAGATTTTTGGGTTTGAAGGTTTCCTCAGCGTCCTCCGCGTCCTCTGCGGTTAACGAAGTTTTTCATTTAACTAAAGTTCGAGATGTCTGACATTCTACAAAAAATCCTTGCTGTCAAAATACAGGAGGTCGCTGCAGCGAAAGCTGTCAAGCCTCTTGCCATGCTGCACGCCGCTGCTGAAGCTGCCGGGCCACCACGGGATTTCACCGGTGCAATCCGCAAAAAAATTGCGGCCGGCCTGCCAGCGGTAATTGCGGAAATCAAGCGAGCCAGTCCCAGCAAAGGGATTCTCCGCGAACATTTTATTCCGGCCAGCATCGCTGCCAGTTATGCGCAGCATGGCGCCGCCTGTCTTTCGGTATTGACCGACAGGCAGTTCTTTCAGGGCAGCGCACAATACCTGGAGCAGGCGCGTGCCGCCTGTGATTTACCGGTGTTGCGTAAGGATTTCATGCTGGATGAATACCAGGTGGTGGAAGCGCGCGCCATGGGAGCAGACTGTATTTTGCTGATCGTTGCAGCTTTTCATGTGCCAACTGTTTCGAGCGAGAGCCGGGAGGAGGCAGAAGCAGTCAGTCGCATGCGCCAGCTCGAATCTGTTGCGCATTCACTTGGCATGGCAGTGCTGGTTGAAGTCCATGACAGGCTGGAACTGGAGCTTGCCCTGCAATTAGATACCCCGCTGATTGGTATCAACAACCGCAATTTGCGCACATTCGAAACACGGTTGGACGCCACGCTGCAACTGCTCGACTGTATTCCATCGGGACGCATTGTGGTTACCGAAAGCGGCATCCGTGCGCCCGCTGATGTCGCCCTGCTGTGCGCCCACCAAGTCAACGCCTTCCTGGTGGGCGAAGCCTGCATGCGTGCCGTCGACCCTGGGGTAGAACTGGCGCGGTTGTTTGCGTAGGTAAACTCAAGATCTTTCACCGCAGAGGACGCGGAGGACGCTGAGGAAAAACAGAAGCAGAAGCAGAAGCAGAAGATAAAAGATAAAAGATCTTGAGGTTTAAAGGTTTCCTCAGCGTCCTCCGCGTCCTCTGCGGTTAAGAGAGTTTGCCTTTTGTTTTTCCTCTGCGCCCTCCCCGTTGAAAGTAGTTTTGCGGTATACTTCGTTTTCTTCAGTCGCATCCCAAAGGCATGTTGCATAAAAACAACACATCTTTCGGCCCCGTTCTAAAAATCTCTTGATTTCCTTGCTACCCGCAGTCGTCTTAGGCACAATTCATCCAACCTTCTCAAATCGAGGGGTCCAAGCTGCGGGACGCACTCCACCGCGAAACAGTCGGTGTGATGTAGCTCGTTGTTTCAACTTTAAAGGAGAATTTCCGCATGAAAAAGAAACTGATTGCACTGGCAGTCGCTGGTGCGCTCGCGGCCCCGGTAGTTGCATCTGCGCAGGGGACGAACGTCACGATTTTTGGTCGTGTGCAGGCTGAATACAGTGGTGTCGATAATGGCAACACACCCTATCAATCAGGTATCTCGGACAATGCCCGCGCATCGCGTTGGGGCCTGCAAATTACTGAAGATCTGGGCCGTGGCTTGAGAGCTAACGCCCGCATGGAAATGGGTCTGAACACTGGTGCCGGTTCGGCCTCCACCCCGCGTGAGCAGTGGGTCGGTCTGTCCCACAATAACTGGGGCGATGTGAAATTCGGTCGCGTTCAATCACCGTTCAAGGATTTTGCCGGTGGTATGACGATTGATCCGTTTGCTTACACCACCCTGCAAGCCAACGGTGCTGGCGGCACGATGACCGGTAGCGCCAATGGTATGGGTTCGGGCGCAAATGGTTTCGTCAACAGCGCGATCCGTTTCGACTCCGCTAAAGTGGAAGGTTTTTCATTCGCTGGTTTGTTGATGCCAGGTGACTCCAACAATTTTGACCCAACCGTGGCTGGCAACACCACCACTGGCATACAAGCTGCTGGTCTTGGCTCCAACGGTATGACCGGCGGCAAGGACGGCGAATTTGACGGCCAGGCCGCAGCCAAATATGCGGGTAACTACATGGGGCATGACTACACCGTGTTCGGCGGCTATTCACGCGATAATGCTAACCAAGCGCAAAAATTAGCTCTTGGTGTCAGAACCGAAGAAACCTGGCGTGTTGGCGGCACTTGGAAGTATGAAAACCTCAGCGTCGTCGGTCAGTACGAAAGAGTCAACAACGCTATCGGCGCTGCGACTTGTACTTCAGCCGCAGCTCTGGCAGCCAATCCAATAGTCGCTAGCAGTGGGCAATGTAATTCCGCGATGAACGCAGGCGGCGACGGCAATATCTGGCACGTTGGTACCAACTACCAGTGGGGCAATACCCTGCTGGTGGCGCAAGGCGGCGCGATGACCGCTGAAGCGCTTGGCGCCACAGCAGGACGTGATGCCAGAAGCTTCACCGTGGGCGCGATCCACAGCCTGAGCAAACGTACCAGCCTGTTTGGTGGTTATCAGCGTGTAACCCAAGGGGTGACAAGCGCCAGTGATTCGTATGGTGGTTCTTATCAAGCAGGCAACCGCAACACCTGGACAATTGGTATGCGTCACAATTTCTAATCGAGTCTTGATTAGTTTAAAATGGAGCGCTACGGCGCTCCATTTTTTTGTCTGTTTTCTTACTCAGACTAATAGTTACTTTAAAATTTTTGATACAGGCTGCACAGTTTGGAGCTACAGCTATAACCCTGTCGCTGCCAAGTGTTTAATTTATGTGACATACGTGCTAGTATTTCGCACTTGGCGCTATGGCAATGCAACAGAGTAAGGAATCTCTGAACAAATAACTCCGCCGCGCTTGCGTGGGATTTGTTCAGAGATTCCTTGATACAAGAGACAAGGGGGATTGACATGCAAGCAGTACTCGCCAATCCCAGAGGGTTCTGCGCTGGGGTGGTGCGCGCCATCGAGATCGTCGAGCAGGCATTGGTGCTTTATGGTGCGCCGATTTACGTGCTGCACCAGATCGTGCATAACCAACGGGTGATCCATGACCTGGAAGCACGCGGCGTGGTCTTTACCGAAGAGATGGAGAGTATTCCATCCGGTGCGGTGACGGTGCTCAGTGCTCACGGCGTATCCGACGCGGTCATGAAAGCTGCGCATAAGCAAGGTCTGGAAGTGATCGATGCGACTTGTCCGCTGGTCACCAAGGTGCATTTGCAGGCGCAACGTTACAGTAAAGATGCATACGAGGTGATAATCATCGGCCACCGTGGCCATGTCGAGGTGGAAGGCACCTATGGGCGGGTACGCGGACCAGTACAGGTGGTGGGCTCGATCGAAGATGTGGCCACACTGAAAGTGGCCGACTCACGCCGGGTGGCCTATGTTACTCAGACTACGCTCAGTCTGGATGATACCCGCGCCATCGTAGAGGCCATGAAACAGCGCTTTCCGGACGTGCGCGGGCCGGAATTGTCGGATATCTGCTATGCGACCCAGAACCGCCAGAATGCGGTACGCACGCTGGCCGCCAAAGTGGATGTCATTTTGGTGGTGGGCGCGCGCAACAGTTCCAATTCCGCACGTTTGCGGGAAGTCGGCGAAATGAGTGGGGTAAGCGCTTATTTGATTCAGGACGCGGATGAGATTTCTCCGGACTGGTTTGTCCGCAGCTCGCGCATTGGTGTGACGGCAGGAGCTTCCACCCCCGAGGTGCTGGTGCAGGGTGTGCTGGATCGTCTGCAGGAGCTGGGAGTAAGCCAGATCGACGAGTTAGAGGGAGTGCCTGAAGCGATTACATTCAGACTGCCGGCGGCGCTGTTGCGACGCCAGAAGTCGGCATAAATATCAACAGAAATTGAAAGCAATCATTGTGCGCAGCTAGCATAGTTTAGTGAAGTTTTTTTGGAGGGGATGCACGTGGGAGTTCCTTTACGTCAACAAATAGCGGTCGGCAGTTACCTGATCAAACAAAAATTGCTGGGGATCAAGAAGTATCCCCTGGTGCTGATGCTGGAGCCTTTGTTTAAATGCAATCTGGCCTGTGCGGGCTGCGGCAAAATCGACTATCCGGACGAGATACTGGACAAGCGTCTTTCGTTTGAAGAATGCATGCAGGCTGTCGATGAGTGTGGTGCGCCGATGGTATCGATTCCGGGCGGTGAGCCGCTGATCCACAAGGAAATGCCGCAAATCGTGGCAGGTATCATTGCCCGCAAGAAGTATGTTTATCTGTGCACCAATGCATTGTTATTGAAAAAGAGAATTGACGACTATACGCCGTCTCCTTATTTGACTTTCTCCATCCATCTCGATGGCATGAAAGAACGGCATGATAATTCGGTGTGTCAGGAAGGTGTGTTTGATCGGGCAGTCGAGGCGATAAAGCTGGCGCTGGGAAAAGGTTTCAGGGTCACCATCAACTGTACTCTGTTTCAGGGCGAAACCCCGAAGGACGTTGCCGAGTTTCTCGATTATGCCATGGAGCTAGGTGTTGAGGGTGCAACCATCGCGCCCGGATTCAGCTACGAACGCGCTCCGCAGCAAGGTATTTTTATTAAAGGCGAAGATACCAAGAAATTATTCCGGGGTATTTTTGAAATCGGCAAGACGCGCAAATGGAAGCTGAATCACTCGTCGCTCTATCTTGATTTCCTGGCGGGCAATCAGCGGTATGAGTGTACCCCTTGGGGCAACCCGACGCGCAATGTGTTTGGCTGGCAAAAACCCTGTTATTTATTGGCAGATGAAGGTTATGCGGCCACTTTCCAGGAGTTGCTGGATGACACGCCCTGGGATAAGTATGGCAACAGCAGTAACCCCAAGTGCGCACAATGCATGGCGCATTGTGGCTATGAAGCAACCGCCGTTGAAGACATGCTGCAACATCCACTCAAAGCATTCGGGGTATCGCTGCGTGGTCCCCGCACGGAAGGCGCCATGGCACCAGAGCTGCCGCGCACGTATGACATTTCCCTGGCGCACAAAGCTGGTAGAAAAGAATTTCCCATCCCGGTAGTGGTTGAACGTAAAGCGGGTGCAATGGATGCTGCATCCAGCAGACCGATTGCTACGGGCACTGACGGGTAATAAACGTCTGCCCCCTGAATCCGGCGCGTCGAGCGTATTGAGAGGTGCCTTTTACTGGAAAGGTTACCAATGTGAAAATCTTCCCCGGAATAAAATCTGTTTTGAACTTGTGGGTGATCGCAGTCATGCTGCTGGTCACCACTTCCCTGTCCTGGGCTCAGAAGCCGGAGTCGGGCAGTCCCGAGCAGGTGATACAGCGTTTTCATGAAACGTTGCTTGAGGCGATGCGCGAGGGCAGCAAGCTGGGCTATCGAGGCCGCCTCGAGCTTCTGGCGCCTGCTATAGAGCGTTCGCATGATCTTGATTTTATCGCACGCACCACTCTGGGGAGCCACTGGACCAAACTAGACCCGGAGCAGCAGCGCATTTTCATCGCTACCTTCCGGCAACTCAGCATCAGCAGCTATGCAGAATGGTTCAAAAGCCACGAAGGGGAACGTTTTGAATTGGTGGAGCAACAACCTATGCCACGGGATCAGGTGTTGGTGCGGAGCCGGTTGATCCCGGCAAAGGGAGAGGTCGTGCGCTTTGACTATGTTCTGCGTCAGACGAAAGACGGCTGGCGCATCATCAACATCATGGCTGATGGTGTCAGCGACCTTGCACTGAAACGTGTCGAGTACCGTGCCGTCCTCGAGCGGGATAGCTTTCCGGCGCTCATCGACATGCTCAAGAAAAAGATCGTTCGGAGCGAGCAGAATTAAGGAAGCGCAGATTAAATCCGTTCGCATTGCCCCTTCGACTTTGCTCAGGACTGAAGGCGTTGTCGAAATGCGACCGTTGCGAGCTGCCTCCTGAAGGATGACTGCAATAGTGCAATCTCCGCATAGCCGTAGTTACAGTATCTTCGCGCGCTGGGTCGCTGCTTCCTATCACCACGCCGCATGGGTCTTGCTGGCATCGCTGCTGATTGCGGTGGCATGCGGCGTATACACATCGCGTAATCTGGGTATGAATAGCGATACCACAGATATGCTCTCAGAGCACCTGCCGTTTCGCGCCAATTACAAGCACTATAAGAATACGTTTCCGCAGGATCAGGACATGGACACCCTGGTGCTGGTGCTGGACGCCCCCACGCCTGAGCAGGCGCATGATGCTACCAAGCGCCTGGCAGAGCGCCTGAAAGAAGACACCGTAAATATTAGAAATATTTATCTTCCAAACGGAGATGCTTTTTTCGAGCGCAATGGCCTGCTTTACGAAAGCATACCGGAACTTGGACGCATCACTGATCGACTGGCGGCCGCACAACCGCTGATCGCAAAAATTGCCGGCAATCCCACTCTGCATACTTTCGCCACCATGCTTACGGAAGCAGTGGAAGCGTTGCGTGCAGGACGTAGTTTGGAACTGGATTCAGTGCTGGGTGGGGTAAGCGCAACTCTGGATGCAAGACTCGCCGGTGTACCGCGGGCGCTGTCATGGCAAGTATTGTTTCGTGGCGAGGCACAGAAAAATTCCTACCGGGAGTTGATGACGGTGCAGCCGAAGCTGGACTACACTCAGCTATCGGCAGCGGAACAGCCGATTGCGGCACTGCGCGCTACGGCACGGGATCTTGGTTTGACGGATGATGGCTCGGTGCGGCTGCGCGTTACCGGCGATGTGGCGCTAGCTGACGAGGAACTCAGAAGTGCGATGCTTGGCACGGAATACGCCGGGCTGCTTGCAGTGGTGCTGGTAGCGGGGGTGCTTTATATCGCGCTGCACACGGCCGGCTTAATCCTCGCCGTGCTGCTCAGTCTGGTGCTGGGCCTGCTGCTCACAGCGGCTTTCGCCACTGCGGCGGTTGGTCATCTGAATGTCATCTCGATTGCATTTGCGGTGCTCTATGTAGGCCTCGGTGTGGATTATGCAATCCATTTCCTGCTGCGCTATCGCGAGTTACTGGAAGAGGCGCAGCCAACGGTGAAAGCTTTGCAGGAAGCTGGTGGCGATACCGGGCACTCACTATTTTTGTGTGCAATCACTACCGCTATCGGCTTTTACGCATTTATGCCTACCGCCTACCGTGGCGTTGCGGAGCTGGGATTGATCGCAGGTACCGGTATGCTGATCAGCCTGGTGGTTACCCTTACGCTGGCACCCGCCCTGCAACGTTATTTCCCGACACGACCTGCAGCAGTATCAACTGGCGCAGAGAGTTTTCTGGGTAGGGTGCTCCAGTTACCTCTGAGGTGGCGCAAAGTGGTCTATGTCGGCACTTTGGCCGGATTGCTCGCGGCGGTGGCGGTATTTCCCCGGATTGAGTTCGACTATAACTTGCTGAATTTGCAGGATCAGCGAGGAGAGGCTGTGCAGACTTTCCGGGAACTGCTGGCAGAAGCCGAGCATACACCCTGGCATGCGGTTGCGTTGGCTGATGGTGAGGAAGAGGCGAGTCGTCTGACACAGCGTTTGACGAGTCTGCCGGAAGTGAGCAAAGTGGTCACGATTCTTGATTTTGTGCCCACAGAGCAGGAGGAGAAGCTGGCTCTCATCGAAGAGATGGCGCTCACGCTGGGACCGCTCACGCTTCCGGCAGCACCATCAGCAGCAAACCAATACACGCCAGCGCAGCAGCGCGCTGCACTGGATGCGCTGAGCGTAGCGCTGGATCGGTTCATCGCCGAACGGCCCGAGCACCCCGCGTTGCCGGCAGCTCGCAGCCTCAGGACATCGTTGGGTGCGCTGCTCGCCGTTGTCGATGCAGCGACTGGCACCGACGATAAGAACAAACTGCTGCATGCAGTTGGCAAAGATTTGCTAGCTTTGTTGCCCGATGCCATGCAGCGCTTGCACACTTCAATTGAAGCTGTCCCGTTCAATCAGCAACAGCTGCCCAAAGCTTTGCAAACGCGCTGGCACAGCCAGACGGGGCAATACCGGATCGCAATTTATCCGGCAGAGAATGTCAATGATAACCAGGCACTGCGACGTTTCGTGCGGGCGGTGCAACAAGAGGCACCGCAAGCTACCGGCGCACCAGTGATAAGCTTGGAGGCAGGCGAAGCGGTGATACAGGCATTCATCCTGGCCTTCTCGTTGGCGCTGGCGGGGATTACCATAATACTTCTGGTAATGTTGCGCAGTGTGGTATTTACCCTATTGGTGTTGATCCCGCTTTTGTTGGCCGCTCTATTCACTGGTGCTGCGACAGTATTGCTGGGGGTTCAGTTCAACTTTGCCAATATCATTGCCTTGCCGCTGCTGCTGGGTATCGGTATCGACAGTGGCCTCCACATGGTGCAACGAAGCCGTAGTCACGGGATGACCCACGAAGACCTGATGCACACCAGCACCACGCGCGCCACTTTTTACAGCGCGTTAACCACGCTGGTCGGGTTCGGTAGTCTGGCATTCTCATCACATCAGGGTACCGCCAGCATGGGAGTATTGCTCACTATAGGGCTGGCGCTTACGCTGATCTGTATCCTGGTCATATTGCCGGTGTTGCTGGCGACTGCGGCCCAGAGTACAAGTTCATGAACCGGGTTCTCCAGAGACTCCAAGTGTCATGCACTGGCGGATGGAAGTGAGTGACTGGCGAATGGCGAGCGGAGAGCAGGTTATATGCCGACTACCTTATTTGCAGCAAATCTGAGAAAATAAAATCTGTGCACCAATTCAATAGTTTTTGTTTATACTTCGCACCCTGAATCGAATGCCGCATTACAGAACGGAACAAGATCAACGGGAGAACAACACACCTGATATCTGATCATGAAGCCTAAGGAACCTTTGAATAAGTCCTCTGTGGAGCGCGTTGCTGCCACAGTCCGAGTAGGACGAAGCTTTGCGGGCGGTCTGCTGTGTCAGGCCTGTAGCGAGGGGGGTCGACCATCCGTGTCCTCGTCTTTCGTGCTTCCCATCCTGCAAAGCCACTGTTATGCCCACGCGGGACTTGTTCAGAGGTTCCCTAACCTGGCTGCAACCTTGTTACTGCTATCCGCTATGCTGTTCGCGGGTTGCGCTGCCGTACCCCGGAATGACCAGGGCGACCAGACTTCTCGGGCTGCACAGGATGTCAAACCAGTTGATCCCTACGAGAGCACCAACCGCGCATTTTATAAGATCACTGATGTTGTTGACCGGACTGTTCTGGAGCCGGTTGCCAATGCCTATATCGAACATGTGCCTTACCCCTTGCGGCGCTCGATCGGAAATTTCTATGATAACGTCGCCTATCCAAATGTAGCTTTGAATGCTTTTCTGCAAGGCAAGGTGCAACAGGGATTCGAGGATACCTTGCGCTTTGCCGTCAATTCGACCATAGGCCTGTTTGGACTCTTTGACATGGCAACACCGATGGGATTGAAGCAGAACGATGAGGATTTTGGGCAAACATTGGGAGTGTGGGGTGTGGATACCGGCTCTTATTTATTTCTTCCTTTTCTCGGCCCCAGCAGCAGTCGCGATGTATCCAGCATCCCTGTCGGTATGGTTACCAATGCTCTTTTTTATATAACCAGTGCTGCAGTTTTTGCACCCATAGGTATTTTGGGGGTTATTGATAAGCGTGCGCGGTTATCGGGCTCCATGCTGATTCGTGATCAAGCGGCGCTGGACGCCTATCTGTTTGTGCGTGAGGCTTCTTTGCAACAGCGCAAGCATCAGATTTATGACGGTAGCCCACCACCTGAAAGTTATGACGATCCTGGGCAGGATGACTCAGTGGAAAGTAATCCAGTACTAAACAATCCCGCGCGGGACCGTCGCACCGACAGGGTATCGCGTTTGCAGAGTGACCCAATAAAAATGACGCTCGATCTTCCGCGGGCTGATCTTCCATATATTGATCTTGAGCATAATCCCGCAAGGGATCGGCGTACGGACAGAGCACCACTTCTACGTTAAGAGGGGGAAGCTATCCCCGGGCCAGAACTGCTGACACAGTGAAAACAGTTCCCCCCCATGACGTAGACGTAGTATGAAACCGGGAGGCATAACTTCAGTCTGATGTAGTCAGACTGGCACCAGCCTGCTGGGGGAGTGCCGATGAGTTACAATACAGAGCCATGTAACCAAGCATTTAGCACGGAAATAATTAAAGAGGCCTTAATTGTATGACCAGAACATTTCTGCAGGATAACAGCGGTAACCGCGCGAGCAAGATTGCCGTTGCTGGCCAGCAGCCAGACTTGGAGCGAGACGCTACCACCGATGCCACAGTGCTGGAAAATGCCCTCACCGTGGCTCGTACGGCACTGCTATCGCTACAGAAAGAGGACGGACACTGGTGTTTTCCGTTGGAGGCGGATTGCACGATTCCGGCCGAGTATGTGCTGATGATGCACTTCATGAATGATGTGGACGTTGATCTGGAAATCAGGCTGGCCCGATTTATCCGTGAACAACAGGATCTGGAGCACGGCGGTTGGGCGCTGTATTATGGTGGCCACTTCGACCTGAGTGGCACGATCAAAGCTTACTATGCTTTGAAGATCGTTGGCGACTCGCCGGACGCGCTGCATATGGTGCGTGCCCGCACAGCCATCCTGGCGCACGGCGGCGCAGCGCGGGGTAACTCATTCACCCGGATACTGCTTGCCATGTGGGGCCAGATTCCCTGGCGCGGGGTGCCCTTCATGCCGGTGGAAATTATATTGTTGCCGAGCTGGTTTCCTTTTCACCTGAGCAAGATTGCTTATTGGTCGCGCACTGTGACCGTGCCACTGACCATTCTATACTCTCTGAAGGTGCAGTCTGCCAACCCACGTAAGGTCGATATCCCCGAGTTGTTCACCGTACCGGCAGAAGATGAACGCGACTACTTTCCAGTGCGTTCAACGCTCAATCGGGTCTTCCTGATGGTCGAGCGTACCGCCCGACTATTCGAACCGCTCATCCCACAGGCTTTGCGTCGAGTTGCGCTACGCCGTGCAGAACAGTGGGTAGTGGAACGGCTTAACGGCGAGTGTGGTCTGGGAGGAATTTTCCCCGCCATGGTGAATGCCAGCGAGGCGCTGGCATTGCTGGGATATCCCTACGAACACCCTTACCGAGAGCAGTGCCGCCGAGCTCTACGCGGATTGCTGGTGGAGGAGGGCGAGCGTGCCTGGTGTCAGCCGTGCACCTCACCAGTGTGGGACACGGTTCTTGCAACTCTTGCTTTGCAGGAAGATGTGGGCGCAGACCAGAAATCGATCCGAAAAGCCCTTGACTGGCTGGTACCTCTACAGATACTTGATGCGCCGGCAGACTGGCAGGAAGATCACCCCGGGCTGGCTGGTGGCGGTTGGGCCTTCCAATATGCCAACCCTCACTACCCCGATCTGGATGATACGGCTGCAGTGGCTTGGGCAATGCATCAGGCGGATCCTCAAGTTTATCGTGAAAGTCTGGAACGGGCGGCGGATTGGCTTGCCGGGATGCAGTCCAGCAACGGCGGTTTTGCTGCATTTGATGCAGACAACACGTATTACTATCTCAATGAAATTCCCTTTGCCGATCACGGTGCGTTGCTTGATCCGCCCACCAGTGACGTCAGTGCCCGTTGCACGGGTTTCCTGGCCCTGTATGGCAAGGCCGGACAGCAGGATCGCATGAAGCGTGGATTGAGTTACCTGTTCAGTGAGCAGGAGCCCAGTGGTGCTTGGTTTGGGCGCTGGGGAAGTAATTATATTTACGGTACTTGGTCGGTATTGGAGGCTCTGCGGTTGGCGCGTGTAGATACCGATCACATCGCTATCCGTCGCGCGGCGCAATGGCTGAAATCGGTGCAACGTGACGATGGCGGCTGGGGTGAAGGCAACGATAGTTACTTCGATCCGCAGCAGGCAGGACATTTCTTTACAAGCACCTCATTTCAGACTGCATGGGCATTGCTGGGTCTGATGGCAGCAGGGGAAGCGCACAGCCAAGTGGTGCGTCGTGGCATCGAATACCTGCTGCATGAACAAGGGGATGATGGCCTATGGTACGATCCATGGTTCACCGCACCGGGCTTTCCACGGGTTTTCTATTTGCGATACCATGGTTATACGAAGTACTTTCCATTGTGGGCTTTGGCGAGATTTCATGCGTTGACTCGGAAAACTTCCGTGTGAGGATGGTCGGTATCGTCACGGCCATGCGGGTGGAAGCGCGCTGTCTAACTTCGTCGCGCCTGCCCTTCAATGCAAGGGTTAGCCTGGGGAAGGGTGCGGCGATATGGCTCTGCGGGATGGGTGAAAAAGCCGCGCGGGAAGCAGCGGTAGGATTACAGGCAAGTGGTTGCACCACCCTGGTGAGTTTTGGACTCGCAGGTGCGTTGGACCCAAGTTTGCGTCCTGGGGACTTGGTGCTACCGGAGTCAATTCACGCTGAATGCATATTACCAGTCGATCTGGATTGGCGTAATCGCCTGCGACAGCGGTTACCTGCTCACTTGAGCGTTGCGAGCGGCATACTGGCTGCAAGTTCGCAAGTGCTGACTTCGGCGGGTGCGAAACGTGGGTTGGCAGAAGCGACCGGAGCTTGTGCGGTGGACATGGAAAGTGGTGCAGTAGCCGAGGTGGCTGCGAGTGCCGGTATACCATTTCTTGCAGTGCGAGTGATTGCAGACCCGGTTGAATTTTCACCCCCTCCCGCCTTGCTCAATGCAGTGCGGCCAGATGGCAGTGCTGATCTGGCTCGCCTGCTGGCTTTGTTGCTGCAAGGATCTGTGACTCTGGGCACATTGCTGCGTCTCGCAGCGCAGCTCCGGGTCGCGCGCGCTACTCTCATGGCAGTGGTACAGCATGCAGGTACGGAACTGGGAGTTGCCTCCGATCAAGCCCATAACTGAGTGACAGGCAGTGGTTGCAACGAATTTATTTATTCCAGATCTCGTTACAAGTACTTCGTTGCCAACAAAAAATGTTTCCTTACATGTCAGTTATATGTTGATATGCTGCGGCTACATTTTTGTTCCCGCCTTATCTTGTTTTGAATTTTTAGAAGTGTCCATTAGTCAGTGTGCCGCGAGTGTGTCACGCTCCACATGAAAATCAGCAATCAAGTATCTGCTTTTCGCTTGCCAGCTTTACGCCAACAGGCAGCAATCTGCGGCATTATTTAGATAGTCTGCTCATCTACTAAATTGGGCTTCGTTCAATATTGGATTGATACCAACGCCATGAATTTCCGCTGATGATTATCCCTGTCACCAAAACCATCCTCCCGCCTATGGAGGAATATTTCCACTACCTGGAAGGTATCTGGCAAACCGGCCAACTCACTAATAATGGCCCCCTCTGTCTCGACCTGGCTGGGCGACTGAAGTCTTATCTCAATCTTCCACACCTTGAGCTTGTCGGTAACGGCACTCTCGCATTACAGATCGCCATCAAGGTGTTGGGCCTCAAGGGCGAGGTTATCACCACGCCGTATAGCTATGTCGCCACCACCAATGCCATTCTGTGGGAGGGTTGTGAGCCGGTATTTGTAGACATCGAGCCACAATCCTTTTGCATCGACCCGGATCTGATCGAAGCGGCGATTACGGACAAGACAAGTGCCATCCTGGCGACGCATGTCTATGGTTATCCATGCGACATGGTTCGGATTCAGGCCATCGCCGATCGTTATGGAATCAAAGTCATCTACGATGCCGCCCATGCCTTTGGCATCAAGTTGGATGGCCGTTCCCTGCTGGAACACGGTGACTGTAGCACGCTGAGTTTTCACGCTACCAAGCTCTTCCATACTGCCGAGGGTGGCGCGGTGGTATGCAGAGATGCCGAAATGGCTCACAAGGTCTTTCTGATGGCCAAGTTCGGCCACATTGGTGAAGAGGCCTATCTGGATATAGGCATTAACGCAAAAATGTCCGAACTGCACGCGGCCATGGGGTTGTGTGTTTTACCCATGGTAGGCGACACCACTGCTTCTCGAAAAGAGTGTTCGGGCTGGTATGACAAACAATTTGAAGGCCGCGCTTTGCAACGGCCTGTGCTCCCGGCGGGCCTCGAATACAATTATGCCTATTACCCGGTACTTTTCTCCTCTCACGATATCATGATGCGGGTACGCCAAGCGTTATTGGATAACGGTATAGTCCCACGACGTTATTTCTATCCATCGCTTAATACTCTGCCATTTCTGAAGCCGGAGCTAAAACGAACTTGTACGGTTTCAGAAGATATTTCTTCGCGTGTTCTTTGTTTGCCGTTGTTTATGGGGTTGCAAAAGGGGGAAGTCGAAGTTATTTGCAACATCGTTCAACAGTCAGTCTATTAACGAATCCTGTTGCCTTTAAGGCCCCGCATGAATTCAGTATCGAGCAAACTTAATATCCGCCCGCTGGACTCATTACCGCTTCTCTCCTGGCTTCTGGATTGGAACTACGGAGCTGGCCTGCTCATGTGTGGGAGTGGAGTTGAAATACGCCCTGATGGCTGGTTTGAGGGAGTTTGGGGAGGAAGTTTTGATCAATGGGATTTTGATCAATCGTCCGATGTGTTTGGATCAGGTGGCAAATATTCAGAGAATCAAATCCTTCTTGTTTCACCATCTCACCCGCTCGAATCTCTCTTTATAATGAGGTGGGGAAATTCCATTCTCGCCTCAAACTCGCTTGCATTTCTCCCGGCTTATTCCAGTAACAGTCTTAAAAATGACTGCTTCAATTATGCGGAGTTATTTCTGAGCGCATTGAATGGCATCAAACACGTCAAATTCGAGATCGAGACTGATAACGGGCCAGTAACCGTTTGCTCCTACTTCAATATCATGATCGCCAACGATGGCAAATTGAGCTTTCTCTCCAAGCTACAACCACCGTCTCCCAAGGGTTTCAACGAGTATCTGGATCATCTACGCCATATCATAAAGGTTACCGTGGCAAATGCACAATCGAGCCGACGCAAGTATCGCTTCGATCCCTTGACGACACTATCATCAGGTTACGATTCGCCGGCATGCGCTGTTCTTGCCAGGGGTGCAGGGTGCACGGAGGGGGTCACCTTTAGAACATCCCCCACAGTTGAGGGTTCGACTCAACAAAATGACAGTGGAATGGAGATTGGCAGGCTGTTGGGCCTCAACGTCCGCGAGTGCTCCCGGACGTTGCCTGTTTCCGGTCCGTCGGAAAGTGTTACCCAGTTTTATTGCGATGGTGGCTTTGGCGCAGAATTGTTCTGGCAGTCCATTGCTACGGAGCTCCCGCAAAAGGTTCTGATAACCGGCTTGTCAAACACTTGGACGAAGAGAGCGAATCCGGCCAACGCTTTCGAGAGAACTGATTGCGCTGGGTTAGGCCTTGGCGAATTTCGCAGAAATATTGGGTTTACGCATGTCCCTATTCCGTACATTATGATCACACGGATAGCTGAGATTTGGCGAATTGGCAACAGTCCCGAAATGCAGCCATGGTCATTAGATGTGGATTATGACAGGCCAATCGCAAGAAGAATTGTGGAAGAAGCAGGTATCCCCCGGCAGATGTTCGGACAGATTAAATCCGGGAGTAGTTTCAGAGCCTGGTATCCAGATCACTGGCCAGCGTGGTTTCGTGAGCAGTTTCGTCAGCGGCGGAAGCAATCCCGCAAAACTGTCGGGGAAAGTGTGCGGTATGGATTCAAGCTTACCCGGTACCAGATACTTCGTTTTTCATGCGAACGAAGATTCCTGAAGCATTTATCTAAAAAGATGTCTATTTTCGGTGATGGGGAAACTTTTATGCTTCCCGTCCTACGGATGCTCTCTCTTGTTCTTCGGACCACCCTTAAGCCGCTCGGGCCGCCTCATTACAAGATTATTATCCGGATGCATCCGCGATACACGTTCTTGCTAAACTGGGCAAATGCTGATGCTGCGCAAAGATATACTCATATAACTAGATCAGCAGACAGAAATGAAGCCGGAGGTTTTTATGAAAGCGGAACAAAATCAAGCGAAAGGGCGCATGAAGGTGGTGCTCTTCGGGACGGAGCAATATGCCAGCCTGGCGTGGTATGTGCTGACCTATGACAGCCCCTATGAGGTGGTGGGTTTTACGGTAGATGCCGCTTGGTGCAACGCTTCAACCCTGCACGGTTTGCCCGTTGTTCCCTTCGAGCGGCTGGAACAACACTTTCCGCCTGAAGAGTATGCCTTACTGATTTCGCTGGGCTTTAAACGCTGTAATGGTTTACGTGCAGACAAATATGCAGAAGGAAAAGCGCGAGGCTACTCTTTTATTACCTATGTATCGTCGCGGGCTATGGTCTGGCCGGATTTACAAATTGGCGAAAATTCCATGGTTAGCGAGGGCGTAAACGTTCAACCCTTTGCTCGGATCGGGAGTAACTGCATCCTGAGCAGTGGCTGCAGTGTCGGTCACCATGCCGTTATTGGCAACCATGTTTTTGTGGCGTCACATGCCGTAGTGGCTGGGGGAACTACAGTAGGTGAGCGTTGCTTTCTTGGGCTGAACAGTACCATCCGTAATGGCGTGACCGTTGCGCCAGGCTGTTTTGTTGCGGCTGGCGCTCTCGTTATTGCGGATACTGAACCGGATGGCCTGTATGTGGGTGTACCTGCTCAGCGGCGCCCGTTGCCAGAATACCTGTAAAGCGAGGTCTCATTATGAATTCAGCCACACTTCCACTGATCATCAATCTTGCGCCAACGGGTGCGGTTGCAGATGTGGGAAAAAATCCCAATGTTCCCATCAGCATAGCAGCGATTCTGGAAGACGTTATACAGTGTACACGGGCCGGGGCATCAATGGTTCATTTGCATGTGAGAGATGAAACGGGAAAGCCCAGTGCTGATGCAGGCCTCTTTCAGGCCTTGATTTCTTCACTGCGTGCCGCACCGGAAGGGCGCGAACTGGTTGTCTGCGCCAGCACCAGCGGCCGTCACGGACAAACGCTGGAGCAACGAGCTGCAGTACTCGATTTGACTGGAATCACCAAACCAGACATGGCCAGCCTGACCTTGAGTTCCATGAATTTCGCGAGGGTCGCCAGTATCAACGAGCCGGATACAATACGCTTTCTAGCCAAGCGTATGCTCGAGCGCGGCGTTCGCCCAGAACTGGAGATCTTTGATCTGGGTATGATCCACTTCGCCAAGGTTTTGATCGCCGAAGGTTTGATCACACCGCCGTTCTACTTTAACCTGCTACTCGGCAACATCGCGGGTGCCCAAGCCACGCTTAATGACTTGGCCGCTTTGGTTAATCAACTACCTGCAGGCTCCCTGTGGTCATTGGCGGGCATTGGCAAAAATCAAAAAACGGCCGCGGGATTGGGGTGCGTTACGGCATCTGGGGTTCGTATTGGGTTGGAGGATAATCTCTGGGAGGACAATTACTCTCATACTCCAGCGACGAACCTCTGGCTGGTGCGGCGGTTAGCAAACTTGGCGGGTGCATATGGTCGACTGGTGGCAGAACCTAGGGAGGTTAGACAGAGATTGGGGCTGGTATGCAAGGATTGATTGCGAGCTACCATGAACGGAGACATTGAGTTGAAATCAGATACCCCATGAACCTAAACCCGGCAGTTGAAGCCACTAAAACTGGCTGAAAGCCTTGTAAATAGGAGCGTTCAGAGGTATCAATAGCCTCACCAATCAGGTGAAATTACACTATATTGGTAAAATCGTCTAAGACTCTTGCCAGTACGTGTTTGTAGCGGATTTACCCCAAATGCGGAGCAGTTGACTTTTTTGGCTTGAAACGCATACCAGTACTCGGTCTGAGCTACTTTTGTCACAAATATCAACCGCTGTTTTTAGGATAAATTGAAATGTGAGATGCAACGCTCGATAAATTGCTTTGTTGAGTCAATATTTCGTTCCTCGGCTCTTTGCAGACTTTCAATAACCAAGTGTTTGGTCTTCTCGGCCCAAGGGAGATTCTCTTCTCCATAAGCAAGTCCATATCGAAGTCGCTCTACAGGCTGCCATTGTTCTACCGTCATGCCTTTCTCTGGAACGATAATAACTTTACACCCACATAAAACAGCATAGCTAGTAAGCATGGTGTACATGTCATAGCTAATGCAGAATTCAACTTGATTAAATACTTTTGCCATCTGCGCATGGGAGAGATTATCAATTTTGATTGAATCCCTGTCATGATAGTTGAGCTTCTTGTGTTTACCCTTCCGAATTATGTGGCAAGAACCTTGACGTGACCCAAAGTTTGTCTGCTTGTAGATATCAGTCATTAGGTACACTATTGAAAACTTGGATGACTCTTTTTCTTTAAGCCATTCCTCTAGAAATACATCTTGATAATGAAAAAGTAACTCATCAGTGCCATATCGCGCTTTGGGAGAATGGAAGTTCGGCTTATATAAAAACCAGCGTACTATATTCTTGCAGTACAGTGGATTTGCATCAACTGTTTCCGGATAGATCGTAATAAAATTGCCGTGAAGATTTTGTGTGTTTGCAAGGGGGGTATTTAAAGCATGGTTCAACAGAAATTTTGATTTTCCCCGAATGGCGCGCATTAAATTCTTGAAGATTTGCAATAGACTAACTACTAGGCCGGATCCTCTAATTGCTCGCAAAAAGGGCCAGCGATCTTTTCGCCATATGTAGGCAGTGTAACCCAAGTCATTTATCAGATCGCATAATTTATGAAGTACCAGAACACCTCCAACCCTCTCATTGTAAGAGGGAGCGACAATAATAAAGCTCACGCGTTGCATTTTAGACTCCCCGCTTTTCTACATCCCGGACAATCAATTTGAGCTCTCCCCAGTTTTTCATCTTTCAATTCATTGGGATTATGCCGCATCGAATTGCTCCTCATACCGAGTACTGAACCACTTCTATCACAGTTAAATTATGTTTGTATTGTGTTTGACTATTCTGCCGGGGTTGCCAACTATTACCGCATTGTCAGGCACATCCTTGTTTATAACGGTATTAGCACCTACCGATACGTTTCGTCCTATAGTTACCGAAGGAAAGACAACTGCACCTGGCCCGAAAAAAGACCAGTCGCCAATGCGTACCTTACCGCCAATATGCACGCCAGGTGAGAATTGGACATAATCACCAATAAAACTTTCATGTCCCAGACTGGTTTGAGGTTGGATAATGGCGCTAAAGCCCACGCGGCACTCGGCACCGATTATACAAAAAGCATTAATAAAAGTACCTTTACATACTATTGCATCCTTCATTATGCATGCACTGGGATGCACAATATTCACCAATGAAAATCCTGACTTTTGCATGCTTACAGCAATCTCTGCCCTCGCAATATTGTCACCGACCGCTACAAACCCTTTAACGATACCTTTACTCTGAAGAATTGGGAATGCACTACGGTTGCCAAGGATCTCGTAACCGAGGATTCTTTTCCCCGATGATAGATTGCCATCATCAACTACAAGTCCAGACAGCTGCCATTTCTCTCCGCACTCCAACACTCCTATCACAGTTTTAGCGTGTCCACCGGCACCGAATATTATTATATTTTCTGGGTTCATTTCTGAATTCAACGTGAATGACCCTTGTTCTCTGATGACAGGTACATATAGCAGATATGGTAAGTCGCAGCAATTTTACCCGAGTCTGCGTTTGTGAATCTACACGAATACTGCCGACACATTTCTTGAAGAACATGCCGGTTCAGCGGACGTTTGCTGTCAGTAGAGTTAACTGCACCGGCATCATGAATAGATTTAAGAAAGGTACGTACATCGTTGAAATATTGCTTGATATCTTCCTGAACAATTTCTGCTTTTGGGAAATTAGCATGCAATTTGTGAATGGGGTAAATATCAACCATATGATTTATCTTTTCACGCCCCGTAGCAGCATAAGCCATATCAAATGACTCCCTAAGCTCACAAAACGTATGTTCCCCGAAGGTGGCTATTGCGAGTAAGCCTCTATCAGTAAGGAGATGGTATGCATGACCTAGCGTCTCTTCGATATTCCTGAACCACTGAGCCGTTGCACTTGAAATAATCAGATCATATCGCTCACTCAGATCACAGATATAACTTTCTGCATCGGCCAGAATAACATCTACATTAGGGCAATTCGCTCGTGTCATCTCGGCCATTTGTGAAGAAATATCTACTGCAGTAATGCGCGCATTTGGAAATATTTCCATGATTTTTCGGGTCAGGCGTCCTGTTCCACAGCCCAGTTCCAGGATTTTTCCTGGCTCGCCAGCAGAAAAATGTTTACTTACCTGCTCTATCAGGGCTTGAGCCATCTGTTGCTGAACGGGGGTGGCTATATCATAGCTATTAACCTTGGATCCAAAGCGAGATGCAACTAGTTTTTTGTTAATATTGGCCACGACAAAATCAGGAGTTGGTTAGTTTGCAGATATTGCCGTGTCGGTTTGGAAATTGATCAAATTTTGAGTTGTTCATCGATCGACGATTGGCCATGATCAAACCAATAGAAAATAAATAACGGCAGATTGTCAGGATGCAATTATTTGGCCAGTGGTTCGCTAGCATGGCTGGTTAATATTCGATTGGCATCGCCATCGAGAGAAGGCAGAGGGGGGCTGGCGATGTGCCAATAAGTGTGTCAAAAATGAAAAAGCACCTAGGCAATTATGCTCTAAGTGCTTGAATTATCTGGGGTGGCTGATGGGGTTCGAACCCACGACAACCGGAATCACAATCCGGGACTCTACCGCTGAGCTACAGCCACCATCTGAAAAACTAATAATCATATCGGCTTGTGAGCCCCGATGTAATTTGTTAAAGCCGTATCCCATGGTGTGCCCGACAGGAATCGAACCTGTAACCCCCAGCTTAGAAGGCTGGTGCTCTATCCGGTTGAGCTACGGGCACTACTCAAGCCGGGCTTGCCCTGAATCAACAGAGCGTAAATTGGTCGGGGTGGAGAGATTTGAACTCCCGACATCCTGGTCCCAAACCAGGCGCGCTACCAGGCTACGCTACACCCCGGAAAGGGCAACACTATACCTTTTGGCGGACAGAAGGTCAATTTACAGTCATTTTTAACTGAATGTAAGGCAGAGTGGAACTTGACACCCAAGTCTAAAAACCAGTTTCTGGCACGTATTAAGTAGCAGCAGCGCGGCCTTCGCGCTTTTTTGCAGTGAGTGCGTGGTTGCCAAGTTTCATTAATACGTCCCAGGCTGGCCCAGGGAATTTATGCAGCTTGATCATCACGTCCTCCAGCGCCGCCAGAAAATAATCAACATCCGCTTCACTGATGTTGAGAGGGGGTAGGATTTTTACGATCGGTATGGCATGACCGGCCACTTGAGTGAGAATGTGGTGATCATCCAGAAGCGGAATGACAATAGCTTGAGCAAAAAGATTCTCGTCCATCTTGTTGACCATCGCCCAGGCGGCCCTTAGCGATATCGATTCAGGCTTACCAAATTCGATGCCGATCATCAGGCCGCGTTGACGTACACCTTTCAGAAACTCATAACGCGGCACCATCTCTTCAATGCCACGACGGAAGCGTGCTCCGAGCTCATTGGCACGCTCGGCAAGATTCTCGTCATCAAGCACGGTGAGGGAAGCCAATCCTGCCGCCATCGCAAGATTGCCCATGCCAAAGGTACTGGCATGGACGATTGCACGATTCATCGAATCGTAAACGCTGTTGTAGATGGCGCGGCGCGTGATGGTCGCACCGACTGGCACGTATCCGCCCGAAAGTGCTTTAGACAGGCAGACAATATCAGGCTGCAGGCCATCGATCCACTGACAAGCCAGGAACCGTCCGGTGCGCCCCATGCCCGACTGAACCTCGTCGCAAACCATTAATGCGCCATACTTGCGGCACAGGTCTTGCGCAGCAAGCAGATACTCGTCACTGGCGATATTGACGCCCTTGCCCTGGATCGGTTCGAAGACGAAAGCGGCAATGTCACCGACAGCAAGGCGCGCCTCAAGGTTGGCAAGATCGCCGAGCTTAACTGCTGAATTACCTGAGAGCAGCGGCTCAAACCCTCTGCGGAAGCTCGCTTCACCGTTCAGGGATAGAGATCCTGTGGTCAACCCATGGAATGCTTTCTCGAGGTGGATGATGCAGGGACGCCCGGTTGCTGCGCGTGTGAATTTGATCGCTGCTTCGATCGCCTCCGTTCCAGAGTTACTGAAATAGACGGTGTCAAGACCCTCCGGCATACGTTTCGTAAGTTCACGTGCGAGAACACCAGCGAGCGGCGGAGCGTCAAAGCCGATCCATCCAGGAAAGTCGGAGTCAAGAACTTGCTGTAGTGCGTTGCGGATAGTTGGATGGCGGCGGCCAAAGTTGAAGACGCCCCAGTTGCAAAGGAAGTCAAGGTAGCGCGTACCATCTTCATCCCAAAGGTAAGCGCCCTCGCCGCGTGTCCAGGAGTGATTGAAGCCAAGTATGCGTAGTACCTTGACAAAAACCGGGTTTACACATTCTTCAAAGATCTCGAAGTTCTTGCCGCGGGTTTCGGTGAGAATAGCGTTAATGTCGATAGGCATGGTTCAGGTCTCTAATTTTAGAATGAAGCGATAGTTAATCGAAGAATAGGCAGTGATCTATCTAGTTGGGCCAAATCAGCGCGGCATATTTCAGATTACGAGCTATTATTCAACCGGCATGGTTGCGATATAAGTTCAAGTTGACGAATTTGGTCATTCTCGTATGCTTTGGGGGATCATGCCTGGTGGGGTTCTGGATGAAAAAATCGATTTAAATTGTGTTCGTGTGCGAGTTGGCAGAGGATCATCGAAAAGCGAATGGTAGACTAGCAAGCACGCGGGGATCACACCGGTAAATATTTGAGATGTATCATTCTACATGACCTCGAAGACGCTACAACAACACGAATACGACGCTGCCTTGCACCTGGCAATATTAGCATGATAGACTAAAAAAACTAGCTGCTGCGCTACTCATCATCTTTGGTAGTCTGGGAGATGAAGCTGGCGCTGGCGCGACCAGCAGTTAATATGGAAATTCGGGATGGAGAGAAATAAATAATGTGTTTGGGAGCTTAATAACAGGACTACAGCATCCGCAAATCTTGAAACATGCCTCCTGTAGTAATTGAACCTGATCAGCGGCATATGGTTTTGTTCAAGAGGTTTCATAAACTCTTGTAAGTTGCTTCTGTCTTTACTAGGCAATTGATTCGCAATGAACTTTCCTGAGAGACTTTCGAGTAATTTGCGGTTTCGCCCCGATTACCCCGCTAATTGCCGACCATGCGCTGCACCCTGAAAATTATTTACATGGGAAATCTAAATAAGACGTCTTGCGAACCCAGAAAATATAGCGTATCGTTGCGCCAGAAAACAGTTTGGACAAGACAATGTTACTATGAATAGCATGGTTATTATTTAATCGGATCAGGCTTAAAGCAGCTTGATAAGAATGTCGAATTTACTAAATTAGTAACGAATCTTTCCTAAAGGTTTGGAGCTAGACTAAGGCACCTTGAAGTAGTGATAGAAAAAGAATATGAAAGAGTGCGACATAGCATAGTTATGCAAGCACACAGGGAGTGTTTTATACAACTAATCCCGCAGAGTAGCTAGGGGACGGGATAGGTATCTGTATTTTGTAACATTTTGGGTCTTACTGAATTCAGTAATCAAGTGGGGGAAATATGAGCAGTAAAGCAGTAGCAACCCTGTTGGGAACTCTGTCGATTGCCTGGTATTCGGGGATGGTGATGGCGGCGGCAGATCCCTATCAGTTGAATTTTCAACAGCCAAATAGCACTATCGCCCAGCAGACATACGATCAGCATATAATGCTGTTGTGGATATGTCTGGCGATTTTCATCGGCGTATTCGGTGTCATGCTTTACTCCTTGATCAATCACCGTAAGTCAAAGGGCTACAAGGCTGCAAACTTCCATCATAGCACTACGGTTGAAATCATCTGGACGGTTATACCGTTCATCATTCTTTTTGCTATGGCATATCCTGCCACCAAGACCGTCATTGCCATGAAGGACACATCCAATCCGGACATCACGGTCAAAGTGACCGGGTACCAGTGGCAATGGGGATATGATTATCTGATAGGCGAAGGTGCAGGGATCAGTTTTATCAGCAGATCATCTACTACACTGGATCAGCGCAACAACAAAGCCCCCAAGGATGAGTTTTACATGCTGAGGGCGGATAAACCGATGGTGGTGCCGGTGGGCAAGAGAGTGCGTCTGCTAATCACCTCCAACGACGTGATTCACGCATGGTGGGTACCCGCGTTCGGCGTCAAACAGGATGCGATCCCCGGGTTCATACGCGATGCATGGTTTCAAGCTGACAGGGTTGGCACTTTCGTTGGCCAGTGTACGGAACTGTGCGGCAAAGATCACGGTTTCATGCCGATCGTGGTGGAAGTGATGGAGCCTGCACAATATACGAAATGGGCGGCGGAACAGAAAGCGCAATCGGCTAAGACAGTGGTCGACGTCAACAAGGTATTTACGCTGGATGAACTGAAAGCCGACGGCGAGAAAGTGTACGCAGGTAACTGTGTTGCTTGTCATCAGGCTAACGGTCAGGGCATTCCCGGAACATTTGTTGCGCTGGATGGTTCCAAGATTGCCAACGGCCCCAAAGCCGAGCACATCAACATCGTGGTGAACGGCGGCAAAGCCGGTAGCGCAATGGCCGCTTTCAAGCACCTGTCAGATGTGGATATTGCAGCCGTAGTGACATATGAACGTAATGCCTGGAGTAACACGACAGGTGACGTAATACAGCCATCCGAAATTAACGCATTTAGAAAATAAGTACTAAGGAGAAGAACCATGGCAGCAGTACACGACGATCACGCACACGGCCACGGGCACGGACACGAGCACGGACACGACGATCACGCACACGGCCCCCCTAAAGGCATGATGCGCTGGCTGACGACGACCAATCACAAGGACATCGGTACGATGTACCTGTGGTTCTCTTTCTCCATGTTCATAGTTGGTGGGTTGATGGCATTTGGCATCCGGGCCGAATTATTTCAGCCTGGTATGCAGCTAATGACCCCGGAGTTTTTTAACTCACTCACTACGAATCACGGTCTGATAATGGTGTTCGGTGCGATCATGCCGGCCTTTGTTGGTTTTGCCAACTGGCAGGTACCGATGATGATTGGCGCTCCGGACATGGCTTTTGCTCGTATGAACAACTGGAGTTTCTGGTTGTTGCCGCCGGCAGCACTACTGCTGGTATCGGCGTTTTTTGTACCGGGCGGTGCGGGTGCGGGTGGTTGGACATTCTATCCGCCACTGTCGGTACAGATGGGCATGGGTATGGACATGATGATTTTTGCGGTCCACATTCTGGGAGCTTCCTCCATCATGGGCTCGATTAACATCATCACCACCATTCTCAACATGCGCGCACCGGGAATGACGCTGATGAAAATGCCGCTGTTTGTCTGGACCTGGTTGATCACTGCTTACCTGCTGGTGCTGGTAATGCCAGTACTGGCGGGCACGGTCACCATGCTGCTGACTGATCGGCATTTCGGCACCAACTTCTTCAATGCGGCAGGCGGCGGCGATCCGATAATGTTCCAGCATATTTTCTGGTTCTTCGGGCATCCTGAAGTTTATATCATGATATTGCCGGCATTTGGCATCATCTCAGAGATACTGCCAACCTTCTCGCGCAAGCCGCTGTTTGGTTATTCGTCGATGGTTTATGCCACCGCCTCGATCGCCATTCTGTCGTGCATCGTTTGGGCTCACCATATGTTTACCGTGGGGATGCCGGTAACAGCACAGTTGTTTTTCATGTATGCCACTATGCTGATCGCGGTACCAACTGGGGTGAAAGTATTTAACTGGACGGCCACCATGTGGCAAGGATCGATGAGCTTTGAGACACCGATGCTGTTTGCCATTGGATTCATTTTCCTGTTTACTATAGGCGGGTTCAGCGGCGTGGTATGTGCCGTGATACCGGTGGATATTCAGGTGCAGGAAACCTACTATGTGATTGCACATTTCCATTATGTGCTGGTATCAGGGTCGTTATTTGCTCTGTTCGGCGGAGTCTACTACTGGTTGCCAAAATGGACCGGTCACATGTACGATGAATCGCTAGGTAAATTGCATTTTTGGCTGTCGATGGTTTTCTTCAACGTCACTTTCTTTGTACAGCATTTCCTGGGATTGGCGGGCATGCCGCGTCGCGTTCCAGACTACGCTTTGCAGTTCGCCGATTTCAACATGATCTCCAGCATCGGTGCGTTCGGTTTTGGCTTGAGCCAACTAGTGTTCCTCACAGTAGTAGTGAAGTGCATCCGTGGCGGAAAGAAAGCAGAGGCCAAGCCTTGGGATGGAGCCACCACGTTGGAGTGGGATTTGCCATCACCGGCGCCGTACCATAGCTGGGTGACACCGCCGGTCGTCAAGTAACGGGTCCGGGATGCCACAGCACACAGATGACAGGAGGCGAGGAAAATACAAAACACTGCTGATACTGCTGGCAGTTGTGGTAGGGATGTTTGTTTTGGTTATAATAAAAAAATCATAAATGAGTGTAGCCCAGGCAAATACGGTAATAATGAAAAAGCTGCTGATCTTTTCAGTAGCAATGTTTGGCTTCGGTTTTGCGCTGGTACCGTTTTATGAAAAGATATGCGAGGTTGCTGGGGTCAACAATCTGCTGAAGGCGGATACGCTGACGGAGAATATTCAGGTAGACACCAGTCGCTGGCTGACAATAGAGTTAGATGCCAATACACGGGGGTTGCCTTGGCAGTTTAAACCCATGCAAGCGAGCGTACGCATACATCCAGGCGAGATGGTGGAAGTGATGTACGAGGTCAGGAACAACTCTGATCGTGAAGTGGCGGGCCAGGCGATACCGAGTTACAGCCCGCAGCTGCTCGCGCAGCACTTGAAAAAACTGGAGTGTTTTTGCTTTACTAAACAGGTGCTGAAACCAAATGAAGTGCGGCAAATGCCGGTGCAATTCATGATCGAACCGAGCTTGCCGAGTAATGTGAATGTCATGACTATTTCGTATACATTTTTCGAGTTGAGTAGTGAATCAGCTGATACAGGCGGCAAGGCGAAACCGATTTGAAGGACGAAAGCAAAGTACAACGTAAGGCATCGTTCTTTCAGGCTATGAAAGCAGTATCATGGGCTTTTTTCGGCATACGCAAAAAAAGTGATCACGATCATGATGCGGCTACGTTGACATTGGGGCAGGTGATTGTTGCGGGCATTGTTGGTGCAGCGGTATTTGTAACGTGCATACTAATGATGGTCAAGCTGGTAACAAGCTAGAGATTAATTAAACTATAGGCAGGAGAGAGGACATGAGCCACGAATCAAGTCAAACAGATAACTATTACATTCCACCGCCATCAACCTATCCGATGATAGGTTCGATAGCGCTGTTCTTCCTGGGGTTTGGTGCGGCATTTTCCGTCAATAGTCTTCCAATCGGGAAAGGGCTGCTGGCAATTGGTTTTTCTATTCTTTTCTACATGATTTTTGTCTGGTTCCGTACCGTGGCACAAGAAAGTGAAGCCGGTAAGTTTAACAAACAGGTGGATATGTCATTCCGCTGGGGAATGAGCTGGTTTATTTTTACCGAGGTTATGTTTTTTGCTGCATTCTTTGGCGCGCTGTATTACATGCGGGTTCTGTCAGTTCCTTGGTTAGCAGACCTCGAGCATAAAATATTATGGCCGGATTTTACGGGTGGCTGGCCTACAGCTGGCCCCGGTGCCAGTGAAAAGTTTACGCCAATGGGTCCATGGGGGCTGCCGGCAATTAACACGGCATTGTTGCTGACTTCGGGTGTAACCTGCACTTGGGCGCACTGGGCGCTTAAACTTAACAAGCGCGGTCAGTTGAATCTGTCATTGTTTCTGACGATAGCGTTGGGGATTACTTTCCTAGCCTGTCAGATTTATGAATATGGCCATGCTTACTCTGAACTCAATCTAAAGTTGACGAGCGGAGCCTATGGCGCATCGTTTTACATGTTGACCGGCTTCCATGGATTCCATGTAACAGTAGGCACGATCATGCTGATAGTGATCCTGTGTCGCTGTCTATCCGGGCATTTTACACCTGAACACCACTTTGGATTTGAGGGTGTAGCATGGTACTGGCACTTCGTTGACGTGGTCTGGCTAGGACTGTTTATCTTCGTTTATTTAGTGTAGGCACACGATTAGCAACAGTCTTTATTTCAAGACTGTTGCTAACATGCGCAGCAACTACAAACGCCCTTTAGCTTCTAGTTTAAAAGGGATAAATCATGAAATTGGAAGTTAGCGGTTGAGGTAGAACCCCAGCATCATCAGGGCGAACAGAATAATGGATAAGCCAATGCGTAGAGTGAGAGCCTTGACCGCGCGTGTACTCTGCCCCTCATCTTTGACTATGTAGAACATCGCGGATGCCAAGCTGGCTAGTATGAAGAGAAAAAAAAGGATAGCGACAATTTTCAAAATAGGTGCTTTCGAGTACGGGGCGACATCGGGAGTTTAGCCGAGTTCAGCGTACTAACCAATGACTATTTTAGGCTGGCGGTTCAAGCCGCAATTATGGCCGACAGCGGCTGCGGTGTCAGTAATCTGGGTCATGGTACTGCTGGGCGACTGGCAACTATCACGAGCCCAGGAGAAAGAGGAGCGACAGGAGCAACTTGAGCGACTATCGCAGCAACCTGCAATTTCCATGCCGGCCATCCCAGTTCGTTTGGAGGATTTCAAATTTCGCGAAGTCGAGGCAAGCGGCACATATGTTTCAGCGCACACGATTTACCTCGACAACAAGATATACAAAGGTATAGCGGGTTATCATATTATTACGCCGCTCAGGCTAGGTTCAAGTTCTGTTCATGTTCTGGTCAATCGTGGATGGGTAGCAGCCAGTAGCGACCGCAGTAAATTACCGGAAATTTTCACCCCGACTGATCAAGTGGCTATTTCAGGAATTGCGATTTCGCCAACGCAAAGAACACTGGAGCTTTCCACGGAAACGGTATCAGGGCAGGTTTGGGAAAATTTTCATCTGGAACGCTACCGTGAAACTACGGGGCTTGCGTTACAACCAGTGATGATACTGCAAAAGGACGATTTAAAAGATGGTCTTGTGCGCCAGTGGGACCGTCCAGATTCGGGTGCTGCCAGAAACTTGGGTTATGCGTTTCAATGGTTTGCCATGGCGCTAACGATCATGATTATTTATTTGGTGTTGAGTGTCAAACGAGAGCGTTCCCAGAAGAAGTAAACGTAAGCTGCTGCTAATGCTAGCGTTGATGTGCACGCCGGTTTTCATTTCGTACCTGCTATATTTTTCGAAGGTACGGCCTGCGAGCGACAACTACGGTGAGTTGATTGAAGTCAAGCCATTGCAGGGTAGCGCCCTGAATCAGGTCGATGACACGATATTCCGTATCCGTCAATTACGTGGTAAATGGGTGCTACTGACGCTGGATTCGAGTACATGTGATGAAGGGTGTCGTAAAAAGCTGTATTACATGCGACAAGTGCGGCTGATGCAACACACTGAAAAGGATCGCATAGAACGGGTATGGATGATAGACGATGGTGGATTGCCCGAACCCGGTCTGATAGAAGAGTACAAGGGCATGTGGCTGATTAATGCGAAAGATAGCCAGTTACGCGAGGAATTTTCAGCACCAGCATCGCAACACGATCATATTTATTTGATAGACCCGGTAGGAAACTTGATGATGCGCTTTCCCAAGGATCCCGATGCGGCAAAGATAGCTAAAGATATCAAACGACTGCTCAAAGTTTCTCAGATCGAGCATGCGTTAGGGACGAAACACTGAGATGTAGTCTGAACAATATGCGATGCGGGTCGATTTTAAGCTTAGAAATGAATTAGGAGACAATTGTCATGGCAGCTAGCTTGGTTTGGCAGCATACTGCAACACGTATGCAGCAATTTTATCAATTGACCAAGCCACGGGTTGTTTCGCTCATCGTTTTTACCGCAATTATCGGCATGTTTCTTTCCGTGCCCGGCGCGGTTCCGTTAAATGCACTGATTTTTGGTACTTTGGGAATTGCACTGGTGGCGGGCGCGGCTGCAGCCGTCAATTGTCTGGTGGAGCAGAAAATTGATGCAGTGATGGCACGTACGCGTGGCAGGCCTTTGCCTCAGGGAACGGTTACCTCGCCGGAAACCTTTTTCTTCTTGGCACTGGTTGGTGGTGCGGGACTCTACATACTCCACGAGTTGGTGAATCCCCTGACCATGTGGCTGACTCTGGCGACTTTCGTCGGTTATGCCATCATTTACACGGTGATACTGAAGCCGATGACGCCGCAGAATATAGTCATCGGCGGTGCTTCCGGTGCAATGCCACCAGTGCTTGGTTGGACGGCAGTGACCGGGGAGGTCTCCGCCGACGCGTTGCTGTTGTTTCTCATTATTTTTGCATGGACGCCACCCCATTTCTGGGCGCTGGCACTCTATCGCAAACTGGAGTACGCCAAAGTCGGCATGCCTATGTTGCCAGTGACGCATGGTGACAAATATACCCGTCTGCACGTGCTGCTGTATACGCTAATACTCATTGCTGTGACACTAATGCCGTATGTCACCAAGATGAGCGGGTTGATTTATCTTGTTGGTGCGGCAGTGTTGGATGCTGTTTTCCTGTATTACGCGATAAAGATTTATCGCGACTATAGTGATCAGCTTGCACGTAAAGCATTTCGTTTCTCGATTATATATCTGGCCGCTCTGTTTGTCGTACTGCTGGTAGATCATTACATCCGTTTTTGAACAGTTTCGTGAAATCATATAATGCGTTGCTAGTTGCTGCAGGGCTGGCGCTAATTTCTCTGGCTGGCTGTAGCGGTGAGGCCAATCGCACCGAAGTCAAGCCGACATTTCTCGGTACGGATATTACTGGTGCCGATTTCGGGCGGGACTTCAAGCTCGCTGATCACACTGGCAAGGTACGCTCCCTGGCAGATTTCAACGGCAAAGTGGTGGTGTTGTTTTTCGGCTATACCCATTGCCCCGATGTATGTCCTGCCACTATGGGGGAATTAGCTACCGCCATGCAGAAGCTTGGCAAGGATGCCGAGCGTGCGCAAGTGCTATTTATTACTATCGACCCGGGTCGCGATACCCCGGCACTACTAGCTCAATATGTATCTGCATTTAATCCGACATTTCTGGGTCTATCTGGTGATGCGCAGGCGACGAAAGAAATTACCCGGGAATTTAAAGTTGTTTATCAGAAGCAGGCGGGGGCTGCCCCAGAGCAACACAACTTGGACCACTCAACCGGAAGCTATATTTTCGATACTGCGGGAAAGCTGCGCTTGTATGTGAGTACGGGCAAGGGTGCAGACATATTTGCTCACGATATTGCAGAGTTGCTTAAGACACGCTGACCTGGTATCCACTTGGATACCAGGTCTAGAGGAACAGCTTTCCCGGGTTAAGAATGTTGTTTGGGTCAAATACCCGTTTGATAGCCTTCATCAGGGCAAGTGTTGCCGCATCAATCTCCTTGCCAATATAAGCACGCTTCTCGCTTCCAATGCCGTGCTCACCCGACAGCGTGCCGTTAAGTTTTATCACTAGGTCGAATACCTCGACCAGGCATTCTTCTGCTCGCTCCATCTCACCGATATTATCCGGGTTCACCAGCAGATTGACGTGGATATTACCATTTCCAGCGTGGCCAAAATTGACATTGATAATCTGATATTTCCTGCTTAGTTGCATTAGTCCATCCAGAAACTCTGGTAGCGCAGCAACCGGCACGACTACATCTTCATTGATCTTTTTTGGTGCGATAGCACGTAATAATGGCGATAGCGCTTTGCGGGTCTGCCACAAAGCGGCAGCATCTGTAATCTGCTCTGCGTGTAGCAACCCACTATTATGGCAAGCAGAAAGAATTGCCGCACTTGAGTCTGAGATATCACGGGCAGATCCATCCACCTCGATCATCAGCATGGCACGGCTGTCCATAGGCAGCATCCCGGGGAAGTGCTCACGGATCAGATTTAGCGAACCGGCATCCAGGAACTCAAGGGCGCTGGGTACCTGAGGAAGCGCCATGATTGCGACTATCGCTGCAGCGCAACTTGTAGCGTCGCGGTAATGCGCGGTAAGGCCACCTCGAGCCGATGGCAGGGGGGTGAGCTTGAGCGTTGCCTCAGTAATGATAGCCAGTGTTCCTTCAGAACCGATTATAAGTCGCGTGAGATCATATCCTACCACCCCCTTGGTGGTATAGCAGCCAGTCTTAATAACATCACCTTTTCCCGTTATTGCTTTCAATCCCAGTACATGGTCACGTGTGGTGCCATACTTCACTGCGCGTGGACCGCCGGCGGAAGTGGCAAGATTGCCGCCTATGCTGGAATAAGCCGCGCTGGAAGGATCGGGCGGCCAGAAAAATCCATAGGTTCCGGCGGCATCTTGCACCGACTGATTGAGCACGCCTGGTTCGGCAACGATAACGCGATTTGCAGGATCCACGGTGATGATGCGTAGCATGCGTTCCAATGACAATGCCACACCGCCCTGCTCAGGAAGGCTCCCACCCGATGTGCCAGTGCCGCGTCCACGTGGCGTAAGTGGAATTTTATGTATATTGCACAGCGCAACAATACTTAGTATCTCATTCGATGTGAGCGGAAACGCAACTGCCTCCGGCGGGAAGATTTTCCGACTATTGTCATAGGCATAGGCGTAGCAATCGACTGGGTCGGTATAAAGCCGATCAGAAGGAAGCAAAGATCGGAGTTGAGCGAGAAAATCAGGAGGGAGCATTCAAGGAGGATAAATAGTCAAGGTATTGGTCGCAGAGAACCTCTGCACGTATCTTCATCCAATCTGGCCAGGAAATTAATCGCAAAATCATCAGAAGCGGATCTCGGGCACAGGCAGCTGGGATTTTGAGATCAATCCAGATACTCGAACACTTTTACTATCTTCAGCGCCCCACTGGTAGAACTGGCAATCTCCGATGCACTTTCAGCTTCCTGACGTTTAACCAATCCCAGCAGGTAGACCACACCACTTTCGGTAACCACTTTTATGTGATTTATCTGGAATCTGCCGCTATCCAGGAAGCGTCCCTTAATCTTCATTGTGATTAACGTATCATTACTTCGAGAAATGAGTGAACTCGCATTAGCAATGGTGATTTCATTGGTGACATTACGCACATTGTTTATACCTTTGACCAGATTTTCGACTTCTTTTTTCATGGCCTCGGTGGGCGCTTCTCCAGTGAGTAGCACGTTACGGTTAAAGCTAGTGACATTGGCATGAACATTGGTACCCAAATTTTCTCTGATGTACTTGGCGCTCTTTAATTCAATTCCTTCATCTTCAACAAAAGTACCGCTGGTACGCCGATCTTCAGATACAGCAAGACCAGTACCAACACCAGTAATAATGCCGGTGGCAACGAGTACTTCGCAGCCGGAGAGGGCCGGCAACAGTAAGGTCAGCAGAAGCCAGCCCCAATTTGAATTTTTCATTTATTCACTCCTATTATTCGCAGTAATCTTGAGCTGATCCGACGAAGGTTATGAGAGATGGCAAATACCACTTCAGACAAATATACAGATCTGCTATTCACCGAAAGCATTCTTAATCCATTCCAGTTCCTGACCATTGCTGCCAGACAGTAACACGGCATCAAAGCGGCATGGTGGCATGGACTTTAATCTGGCGAGATAGTGCCGTGCCGTACGCAGCAGTTTTGTCTGCTTGGATAATGTAATACTAGCGGCGGCGCCACCAAAAATTTGACTTGTGCGCATTCTTACTTCAACAAACACCAATGTCATGCCGTCACGCATGATAAGGTCGATCTCGCCAAAGCGACAGCAGTAGTTTTTTTCCAGCAGAACAAGGTGCTGCCGCTGCAGAAATTCTGAGGCATACTGCTCTGCTTCGTCACCCTTCATCTTTGCGTACCTTCATATTCATAGCTTATGGTGTGATTCGGTATTGCGCTATCCGCTGCATAGCTATTCACATCGATCAGTTTCGTGGTTAAGTGGAAAATAGCTGCAGGCTACCGTATAGTACAGTGATTAATACTAGACAGTAGAGTCGGAACGAAACGTTATAGTACGAAGCTATGCTACCAAAGAGTACATTATATGTGGTTGCCACCCCGATAGGTAATCTGCGCGACATCAGTCTGCGGGCATTGGACGTACTCGCAGCGGTAGATGTGATCGCTGCCGAGGATACACGCACCACCGCGCATTTGCTAACGCATCACTCTATAGCCGGGAAGATGATAGCCCTGCATCAGCACAATGAACGCGCTGCTGCGGAGAAGGTTTTAGCCTTACTCGAAAAGGGAAAGTCTGTCGCTCTTGTCACTGATGCGGGTACACCAGGAATCTCTGATCCGGGAGCAATTTTGGTTAACCTCGCACATGAACATGGCTACAGAGTGACGCCGATACCCGGCGCAAACGCCGCCCTGTGCGCGCTGTCGGCAGGAGGAATCACCGAGCCGCATTTTCTGTTTTATGGATTTCTTCCACCCAAGACCGGAGCACGCAAACGCACATTGGAAGGATTAAAGCTACAACCTTATACTCTGGTATTTTACGAGGCGCCCCATCGCATTCTTGGATGTGTGATGGATTTGGTTACGGTGCTGGGAGCACATCGCCAGCTTACTCTTGCCAGAGAGCTGACCAAATTGTTCGAAACTATCCATGTCTGTGCTTTGGGTGATGCCCTTACATGGTTGCAAGCCGATGCCAACCAGCAAAAAGGTGAATTTGTACTGTTATTATCCGGCGCAGAAACTCAGAATAAGTCTGGAGTCAGTGATCAAACTCGGCACACGCTGGAGTTGTTGTTGGAGAGCTTGCCGTTGAAACAGGCAGTAAGGCTGGCAGCAGAAATCACCGGCGAAAGCAGAAAGATACTGTATGCACTAGCATTGTCGCTTAAGGTGGGGAGTCTAGCGCAGTAAAATCATGCCGCGAACGCACTCATTCCAATCTAAACTGGAATTCATGGTAACGTTAGGCAACAGTTCATAATCAACAAGATAAGATTGCTTCCAAGCTCAAGTCTAATAAGTCGCTAGCGTGAGAATGCAGGTAGCGATTATAATTGCCGTGTCGCATGATACACAGTGTATTGGTTCTTGCGAACGTGGGCAGTCCCCACCGACAGCTAAATTTTTTGGAGATTAATTTATGAAAACACCTGCTATTTTTTACCATGCTGGTTGTCCTGTATGTGTTGAAGCCGAGCACCAGATTGCTGATGCTCTGGATCCCGCCCGCTATGAAGTGGAACTCGTTCATCTTGGCGAGCAACCGGCACGGATAGCTGCCGCCGAAGCGGCTGGTGTCAAATCGGTACCAGCACTTGTAATTAATGGAGAAGCTTTCCATATTAACTTTGGCGCTCCGATGTCTGCGCTGAAAGGCTAATTGCAAAAATGGCGGGCGTGGGTATGCCCGCCATCTCTGAAAAATTCCTTCCGTATCTCAATAACGATCAAGGGCGTAATAGTTTTTCTGAAAGCAGTAATCTAAAATTGAGTTGCTGTCAGTTAGAGCTGAAATTCCCCTGTTCATCCATACTGCGGTCATGTTAAACCCTTGAGGGCAGGCGGAGGTGGTCGCTCTTTTAAATTGTTTCGGTTGATCTCGTGACAGTAGTACAAATAAATTCTGGCATGGTTGTTTAGTATCACCGCCGGAATCGGTTTCGCTGGGTGGTGGTATTTTCACAGGGGAACGTCTTTGCCGAATCATATGGAGTTTTAAAGAACTTATCTCTGGTTCGTATTACGGTTTGCTCTCCCGGTCTGCCTGGTTGCTACGCCGAATTGAACGCACTAACCATATTCCACCGATTGTCGCGCAGAAGGAGCCAAGTACTCCAAAAAAAGGTAGTCCCAACAAAGTGGGGCCACCAGCTATAGTCATGACGATGGAGGAGCCGACAATGAGCGCAGCGATAATGAGACCACCAGCAAGCCGGTTGACAGCACCATCGAGTTGGTCCCCGACGTGTTTTAGGTGCGTGACGTTAATGTGAACATCCAGTTTGCCGCGTCGGGCAGCACGCAGCAGTCGGGAGAGATCATGCGGCAAGTCAGCGATGATGCCAATCATTTCGCTGGTTGCCCGCCAGCCGCGTTTAATAAGCGCCGATGGAGTGTAGCGAGCGGCCATCTCGTCACGCAGCAGAGGCAACGCTTCACTGGCCATGTCAAAGTCGGGTTCAAGCTCACATCCCATGCCTTCGAGCGTAATGAATGCCTTGACGAGTAACGCCAAATCGGGCGGAAGGACAAGCCGGTGCTCGCGCAAGTTAGCCACGATTTCCGAGAACATGGTGCCAAATCTGAGTTGTTTCAACGGTACGCCTTGGTATTGCTCGACGAAGGTCTGGATTGCCAGTATCAGACCGCTTTCATCCGCCATGCCGTCGCTCGTCCAGTCGAGCAGTACGTCGACGACACGCGTGGGATCATGCTGCACCAGTCCCAGCAAAAGATGGACTAGCTGGTCTCGGCGTTCTTGAGTAAGTCGCCCGACCATGCCAAAGTCAATGAAAGCAATGCGGTTGCCAGGCAAATAGAACACGTTGCCGGGATGCGGATCGGCGTGAAACAAACCATCCTCGATGACCATCTTCATTACTGCGCGCGCGCCGCGGTGGGCAAGTATCTTGCGGTTAAGACCGGCAAGATCGACAGCGCCAAGGTCGCGCCCGGGGATGCCATCGATGTATTCCTGCACACATACCCGCTCTCCCGTCCATTGCCAGTAGACACGAGGGATAACGATGAGCGCAGGTGCGGTATCGCCAACAGGTAGATTATGAGAGGAGTCCGGGTCAGAATACCCCACAAAATTTGCCGCAATGTGTTCGGCATTGCGGCATTCGGCGGTGAAATCGAGCTCGTGCCGCAGTGATTGGGAAAACTGCCGCACCACTTCCTGCGGGCGGAAATAGTGCAGCTCCGGGCTTTCCGTCTCGGCCCATTCTGCCAACCTCGATAGCCAGCGCAGATCGGACTCAATGATCGGCAAGATACCGGGCCGACGCACCTTGACCACCACCTCGCTACCGTCTTTGAGACGGGCGCGGTGTACCTGGGCGATGGATGCAGCTGCCAGAGGTTGTGGATCGAACCAGGCGAATATCTCCTCGGGCGCAGCACCCAGGTCTTCGGTGAGCTGCTGAAGTATCGCGGGATAGGGAACAGCGGGCACACTGTCCTCCAACTTGCTGAACTCGACGATCCACTCGGGTGCAAAGAGGTCTACGCGAGTAGCGAGAATCTGGCCGAGCTTGACGAAAGTCGGCCCCAGTTCCTCCAGTGCTTGCCGTACCCGGGCATGGGGTTCAAGGTGGGCCATTTCCTCTGCTGCATGCCAGTGTAATACTCGACCAGCCCGCTCCAACGCACTGGCAAGTCCCATCCGGCGCACCATATTGCCGAAACCGTGGCGAATCAGGATCGAGGCGATCTCGTGCAGACGACCAAGGTCACGCGCCGCCATCAGAGCTTGCCAGAGCATCAGTCGTCCTTGGCTTTGCTGCTGGATTTAACCCGTTCTGTCAGGCCGCTGAGTACGCCAGCGGCGATTTTGCGCAACAGATCGGCAGTGGCATGAGTTAGTTGCACACCCGCATCCAGTTGGGCGTGACCGGCCACTGTCATCTGTTGGGTAAAAGTCGTCAGGGTATCTTTCAATTGGGTACCAACGGCAGTGCCGTTGTGTTTCGCATGCGAGACCAGATCGTGCAGCGTGTCTGCCACCAGTCCCTTGGCGGCTGAAGCCGAGACTTGGAGCGTATCCAGAAATAGGGCTTCCAGGCTTTCCAAGTCGGCGCGCGCATGCGAGAGTTCCTCATGGGAGAACTTCTGCGCCCGGCCTGCTGCCTCCTCCAGTGCCAGCTTTGACGCTTCAGCAAGTTGTGCCAGTGCAGCATCGAGTCCAGCGACAGCATTGGTTATCTGGGTCTGTGCTGTATGTGCTTGGGCAGTCGCTTGCTGCAACGGTTGCTGTACCCCTTCACGCATACCTTGCATTACTGCAGTAATAATACGGCGCAAAGACTCAAGATCATGTTGTGTGCTCAGCGCCGTGAGCGTCAGGCGTCGCACCGTCTCCTGAACGTTATCGCCTTGTGCAACGGCACTGCGCACCTCGGCTTCAAGTTTGGTTATATCGTTGCTGTTGCTAACATTGTTGCCAGTTTCATTCTGCATGATGAAAGACCTCCTGAAGTAGTGAGACAAGTGATACATAATTCATTCTTTGCTCTGCGCGGTAAGTCGGTCGAGGCCACCCATATAGGGTTGCAAGGCTTCTGGGATGGATACACTGCCATCGGCATTCTGACAGTTCTCCAGAACCGCCACTAGTGTGCGCCCCACTGCCAACCCCGAGCCATTCAGGGTATGCAGTAACTCTGGCCGACCTTTTTCATTGCGAAAGCGTGCTTTCATGCGCCGTGCCTGGAATGCCTCACAATTACTGCATGAAGAAATTTCACGGTAAACATTTTGCGCGGGCAGCCATACTTCAATATCGTAAGTTTTGGCAGCAGAAAAACCCATATCGCCGGTACAGAGCGCCATCACGCGATAAGGCAATTCCAGTTTCTGCAGGATTTTTTCAGCATGCCCGGTAAGTTCCTCTAATGCTTCATAAGACTTCTGCGGATGAACGATCTGCACCAACTCCACCTTATCAAACTGGTGCTGACGGATCAGGCCGCGCGTGTCTTTGCCGTAGCTGCCCGCTTCAGAGCGGAAGCAGGGTGTATGCGCAGTGAGTTTGATCGGCAGCGATTCCAGCGCAATGATTCGATCGCGCACGATATTGGTGAGCGGAACTTCAGAAGTGGGAATTAAATAATAATTTCCCTGTTCTCCATGGGGCACAACAAACAAGTCTTCCTCAAATTTTGGCAACTGGCCGGTACCGTACAAGCTCTCCGCAGTGACCAGATACGGTACGTAAGTTTCAGTATAGCCGTGTTCCTGCGTATGTGTATCCAGCATGAATTGTGTCAGTGCACGATGCAGGCGTGCAAGTCCACCTTGCATCAAGCTGAAACGCGTACCGCTGAGCTTAGCGGCGGTCTCAAAATCCAGTAACCCCAAGTCTTCACCGATGGCCACATGATCTTTCACCGCAAAATCAGATTCAAATTTGCGTGGCGTTCCCCAGCGACGTACTTCCCGATTGTCGGTTTCGTTCCCGCCTTCCGGCACGCTGTCATGTGGCAGATTTGGGATTACTTCCAGCAGTTGCTGTAATTCCTCCTCAATTTCACTTAGTCTTTTCTTGGCTTCCTTTAGCTGATCGGAGTTTTTTTGTATTTCAGGAAAAAATCCCCCGATCGCTTCATCGTCTGGATCATGCCCAGCACCACGAAGCTGGCCAATCAATTTTGAAATATGATTTCTTTCTTCTTCCAGCTTCTGTGTATCCGTCCGTATAGATCCACGCTGCATCACCAGTCTCTGGAAGTGTGCCGTATCTAATATAAATCTACGCGTGGAAAGGCGTTTGGCAACATTTTCCAGATCGGTGCGTAATAGCTGAATATCTAGCATGCAAACTCCAAATTACGTGCGTTGTGCCCGCAGCTTGGCAGGCACAGGAAGTTTTATATTTTTTTCTTCGCTTGTTCGTCCAACTCGCGCAGATGCGCCAGTTTTTCCGAGATTTTTCCTTCTAGTCCGCGTGTCGTCGGGCGATAAAAACTTATCTCAGGCATCCTGTCAGGAAGATAGTTCTCTCCAGCAGCATAGGCTTCCGGATCATCATGGACATAGCGATACTCGCGCCCGAAACCCAGTTCCTTCATCAGCTTGGTGGGTGCGTTGCGTAAATGCTCCGGCACACGGCGTGACTTGTCACTGGTAATAAAAGAGCGAGTTTTATTATACGCCACGTAGGCGGCGTTGCTCTTGGGTGCACAGGCCAAGTATAGTGTCGCCTGCGCTAATGCCAGCTCACCCTCCGGGCTACCCAGGCGCTCGTAAGTTTCGCAGGCATCCAGTGCCATCTGCAGTGCGCGTGGATCAGCCAAGGCAACATCCTCCACTGCTATGCGAATCAATCGTCGGCCGATATAGAGCGGATCGGCACCACTGTCCAGCATGCGGCACATCCAATAAAGCGCGGCGTCCGGACTGGAGCCGCGTACCGATTTATGCAGCGCCGAGATCTGATCATAGAATTCATCCCCACTCTTGTCGAAACGACGCACATTGCTGGAAAGCGTATTACGCGCGTAATCTACATCAATTTTTGAGATTCCCTCGACTTCCGCTGCAGTCTTTATCTGCTCCAACAAATTAAGTAAGCGCCGCGCATCACCATCAGCGTATCCTATCAATAAACTTCTTGCAGCATCGGTGAAGTTCAGCCCCTGCAATGCGTGGTTTACCACCCGCTCAAATAAGGTAGCAAGCTCATTTTCTGATAGGGCAGTGAGCACGTAAACTTGGGCACGTGACAACAATGCGCTGTTGATTTCAAACGAAGGGTTCTCAGTGGTGGCGCCGATTAAAGTCACCAGCCCCTGCTCGACATACGGTAGAAACGCATCCTGCTGTGACTTGTTGAAGCGGTGTACTTCATCCACAAACAGGATGGTGTGGCGCCCCGATTGCTGCAATACCATTTGTGCTCGCTCGATTGCATCGCGGATGTCCTTGACCCCAGACAGCACCGCTGACAGCGCAACGAATTCAGCGTCAAATGCCAGCGCCATGAGTCGCGCCAAAGTGGTTTTGCCGGTGCCAGGCGGTCCCCACAGAATCATTGAATGAAATTTTCCGGATTCAAATGCAAGACGCAATGGTTTGCCTGTCCCCAGCAGATGCGCTTGGCCGATAACATCTTCCAGATTCTTGGGACGCAGCCGTTCTGCCAATGGTGCGGCCGGTTTATGTTTTTCAAACAGATCAGTCACTGATCACGTCCGCATTTTCAGGCGGAGTAAATTTGAACAACCCGGGTGCGAGCTTGGGATTTTTCTCCAGTCTGGAAAATATAAGCACCGTAGTCTGACCAAAATTGTCGCGCAACTCCATTGCTGTCAGTGCCCCTTCCGGGGTAAATCCCAAGCGCACCAGTTCAAATGTGCCTTCCTTGGTCTTGGGTCTGGCTTCCAGCCATTCCAGGTTTCCCTGCAGACCGATTTCGCCAAGATTAAAATTGGACTCGATGGCGCTGCTGCCAGCAAGCAACGCAACCGGACTGCTACCGATGGCAAGATCAAGCTTGCGTACCGTGACTTGGTTAAGATCGCGATCATAGAACCATACCTTGGCACCATCACCGACGATCAGTTGTTCATAAGGTTCTTCGTACGTCCATCGAAACTTGTCAGGGCGCTCGAATTGCATGGTGCCGCTTGCTTTCTGCACTACACGCATATCTTTGTCGAGTAAGGTTTGAGAAAACATCGCACGAACGGTGCGTGTGCCGTGAATGAAGGTCTTGAGGCTATCTATGGCAGCAGGCTGTGCTATAGAGGGAAGCAAGCAGAACAGCAGGAAAAGATGAAAACGGCTTAGAAGATGCATAATATTTTTTGATGAAAATCTATAAAGTATTTGGCTACGGGTGACCAAAATTGGTCACTTTTAAGTGACGTGTACCTATCAAAATCATTTGGCCGAATGCAATTTGCCCAGCTATGGGGCGCTGTCGGTGACTCGAAATGTAGCTGGGGCCAATTCTACCGATTTCTGCGTTCAATAGGAGAACAGAAAGTGACCTACCTGGATGAATTATTTGTGGAATTATTGAAGAAAATGCTGTGTGGCTGCAAGAAAATATTCAACTTGGTGGTTGACGGCATGTCGGCACATAAGAAGGCGGTGGTCAAAACCTATGTGGCGAAGACGGATGGAGAAATCACGCGCCATTTTCTTCTCGGCTATGCTCTCAATCTGAGTCCGGACAGGTGGCATGACTTCATGCCAGACACAGGGGGTGTGACTAAATCATCCCTTAAAAAGGGCGAAAAGTCACAGGAACGCACGGATCAGCAGTTGCAAGCAGTCGGTAACAACCCAGAGCTTGAATACTCGTTCTTTAAATAGCCTTCTGTAGCCTATATTTGTGACTACTGATGATCAGTCTACCTATATCACTATGCCGCTCCTCAAGTCGATGAGGGAGTGGATTGGCGCTGGCAAAAAGGGGGGTTATACCTTGGCAAGAATATCCCGAAATATGCGGCCATCACTCGATACAGGGCAGCCACTCACAGGACTCGTAGCTGCCTGAATCTTAATTCAGCATCTTGTCCCGTTCAATCAGCGCATAGGCTGAATGGTTGTGGATAGACTCAAAATTTTCAGACTCCACCACGTAGGCATCAATACGTGAGTCCCTGTTCAGCGCTGCAGCTACGTCGCGCACCATGTCTTCGACAAATTTGGGGTTATCATAGGCTTTTTCAGTGACATATTTCTCGTCCGGGCGTTTCAGCAGTCCATAGAGTTCGCATGACGCATGCTCTTCCGCCATTCGTGCTACATCCTCGATCCAGACAAAACAGTTGGTACGTACAGAAATTGATATATGGGAACGCTGATTATGTGCGCCGTAGTCAGAAATTTTCTTGGAACACGGACACAGACTAGTTACCGGAACAACTACTTTCATAGTGAATTCGTAGTGCCCCTTCTTTATTTCCCCGATAAAAGTCACTTCATAGTCCAGCAGGCTTTTAACCCCGGAAACTGGGGCCGATTTGTTGATGAAGTAGGGAAAGGTTATCTCAATGTGACCGGATTCCGACCCAAGCTTCTTTACCATGGCCCACAGAATGCTCTCGAATGATTCCACGGAAATTTCGCGCTCATGGCTGTTAAGTATCTCCACAAAACGCGACATGTGAGTACCTTTAAAGTCATGCGGCAGATCCACATACATGTTAAAAACGGCTACGGTATGCTGAACACCACCATCTTTATCAGCCACCTTCACAGGGTGGCGGATAGCTTTGATCCCGACTCTATCGATCGCTATATGCCGTGTGTCGGGGGTGCTTTGTACATCAGCAATAGGAAAGCCAATCTGTTTATTCATGATGTATACCCCCTACGAAGGAAGTGCTGGCATGTGTCAGTTCTAGTCCGGGAAAATAATTGAAAATTACTCGGATAATTTCATCCGGACAGATTTGATGATGCCGATCTTATCCAGCCCCCAATCCGCCAGCATCTGCGCAGGGTCACCCTGGTCGATAAAAACATCCGGCAGACCCAGTTGCAGCACCGGGATGCTGATACCTTTACTTTCCAGAGACTCCACTACAGCACTGCCCGCTCCTCCCATGATAGTGTTTTCTTCAATCGTCACTAGCAGTTTGTAGTCTGCTGCCAGAGATTCGATCAGATCGTCGTCCAGCGGTTTGACAAAACGCATATTGACTACGGTGGCATTAAGCTCTTCTGCTGCTTCCAAGCTGGGTTTGAGCATGCTGCCGAAAGCCAGCAGTGCGACCTTTTCCCCCTTGCGGCGAATCTCGCCACGACCGAGCGGCAGTACTTGCATTTCTTTTTGTGCTACCACGCCGATCCCTATGCCACGCGGATAGCGGATCGCCGTCGGTGTATTCATCTGAAATGCGGTGTAGAGCATCTGACGGCACTCATTCTCGTCAGCAGGGGTCATTACTGTGATATTGGGGATGCAACGTAAATAGGTCAAGTCAAAGCTGCCGGCATGAGTGGGACCATCTGCTCCCACTAGTCCGGCACGGTCAATGGCGAACACTACGGGCAAGTTCTGGATAGCAACATCGTGAATTAGCTGGTCGTAAGCTCGCTGCAAAAAGGTTGAGTAAATTGCTACTACTGGTTTCATCCCATCGCAGGCCAAGCCTGCGGCAAAAGTGACCGCATGCTGCTCGGCAATGCCGACATCGAAATAGCGATCGGGATACTCCTGGGAAAACCTCACCAGTCCAGAACCCTCCCGCATCGCCGGAGTGATTCCAACCAGACGTTGGTCCAATGCCGCCATGTCGCACAACCAGTCGCCAAAAATCTGGGTATAGGTAGGCTTGCCGGCAGCCTTGGAAATGATACCTGCGTCTGGATCAAACTTGGATACACCGTGATAGAGAATGGGATCCTCTTCAGCCGCCTGGTAGCCGGCACCTTTGCGTGTTACGACATGCAGAAACTGGGGGCCATCAAGGTGTTTGATATTGTTAAGCGTAGTTACTAGCACGTCAAGATCGTGACCATCAATAGGGCCGATATAGTTGAAACCAAATTCTTCAAATAAGGTGCTGGGTGTCACCATGCCCTTTACGTGTTCTTCAGCGCGTTTGGCCAGTTCCAGCACAGGTGGCACCACACCCAGCATTTTTTCGCCCGCGCGGCGCGCCGTCGCATAGAATTGTCCAGACATGAGTTTGGCGAGGTAATTGTTAAGTGCCCCTACTGGGCGTGATATTGACATATCATTGTCGTTCAGTATCACTAGTAGGTTGGTGTTCATAGCGCCAGCATTGTTTAAAGCCTCGAATGCCATGCCTGCGCTCATGGCGCCGTCACCGATCACGGCCACCGCGCGCCGGTCTATTCCCTCCAGTTGCGCCGCCACTGCCATGCCAAGTGCAGCGCTAATGGAGGTGCTGGAATGTGCCGTACCAAAGGCATCATATTCGCTCTCGTCCCGTCGTGGGAATCCTGCGACGCCGCCACGCATACGCAATTTATTCATACCTTCACGGCGACCGGTGAGAATTTTATGAGCATAAGTCTGGTGGCCGACATCCCACACCAACCTGTCATGTGGTGTATTGAACACGTAGTGCAATGCGATAGTCAATTCAACCGTACCAAGATTGGAGGAGAGATGTCCGCCAGTTTTCGCCACTGATTCAACCAGAAATTTGCGTAACTCATTGGCGAGCTGCGGCAGCGCTTTGCGTTCCAGAGCACGTAACTGAGAAGGGATATTTATGGTATCAAGCAGTGGGTACATTTGAATCCTGAAAATTAAAAATCGCTTACTATGGAAAACGCTACCTCAAAACTCCCGTTGAATGATGAAATCAGTTACTTGTCGCAATCGCTTCGCTGCCGAGTCGAAACCCTCTAGCGCCTGATATGCATCACGCCTCAATTCCTCGGCCAGCTCACGTGCTCGGCTAACCCCCAGTATGGTTACATATGTTGGTTTATTATGTTCAGCATCTTTACCGGCAGTCTTACCTAAAATTGCGGTGGTTGCCTCAGCATCAAGCACGTCATCAACTACCTGGAATGCGAGGCCAATATGCTTGGCGAAATGATCGAGATTTTCCAGCTGCGCATCATTCAAACTGCTGCCACAGCGGGCGCCCAGCATTACTGCAGCACGGATAAGAGCTCCAGTCTTATGGATATGCATAAACTCCAGTTCCGGTAGACTCAATATCTTGCCGACATTGGCAAGGTCAATCGCCTGTCCACCAGCCATGCCGCGTGAACCCGCTGCTTGCGCCAGTTGTTTGATCATTTCCAGCTGAACCTGCGCGGTATCTGCCAGACGGTATTCGGTTAGCAATTGAAAAGCCAGGCTCTGCAAGCTATCGCCTACCAGCAACGCAGTGGGTTCATCGTATTCCACATGACATGTGGGCTTGCCCCGTCGCAGCACGTCGTCGTCCATGCAGGGCAGGTCATCATGCACCAGCGAGTAAGCATGAATCAACTCTACAGCAGCAGCAGCAATAGTTACGCGACCTTCATTGGCTTCACTCAATTCCCCTGCAGCAAAGGCAAGCAGCGGGCGCACGCGCTTTCCTCCGCCTAGAACGGCATAACGCATAGCCTTATGCAGACGTTCGGGGGCAACATTCGCGGCGGGAAGCAGAGTCTGCAAGGAAGTTTCTATGCATACTTGACGGCTTTTTGCCCAGTTCTGGAAATCAGTGATCATCAATACCGAATGGGGAGAAATTTTTAAGCGTACCAGCTTCGAGGAGACGCACCTGCTGCTGTGCATCCTGCAATTTGGACTGGCAGTATTGCAGCAACTCCGCACCACGTTTGTGAGCCGAGAGTGAAACCTCCAGCGGCATTTGTCCCGTTTCCATTTCGACCACAATGTTTTCCAGTTCGGTTAATGCTGCTTCAAAACTTTCTGGTCGCGAGGATTTGACGTGTTTGGCGAGCTTTGTCATGATAAACGCAGTGTCACAGAGTAAATGGCTTGCCGAAAACTGTAAAAATAACGCAATAAGCGTGGTCAGGTCAATTAAATACGTGAAACTTTCTTCGACCCAATCCGCTTTAGGGCATCTCTAAAGATTCGAAGCTCTAAATAAAGTAGAGTGGGAACAAAGATTGTAGATGCAGCATATGGTTGATCTGTAAGGAAACATTCTTTGTGAATAATAAATATTGTGACGAAATCTGAATTATAAGAGAGGCCCTACAATGATCTATGGATACTTTCGAAAGGCATAAGATTTCTTGCGCCGAGTGTTCATTTAGCCTACGCCTAACCGGACGTTTGGTGGATACGTTGCCGCAGCAGGTCGCGCACGGAATGCTTGATGCAACCGGGATGTTGCGTTTCATGCAGTGCCCCGGCAGTGTGTGCAGTCAGCCTGATTTGGTGATCCACTTCACGTAGCAACAGCGGTACGAAATCGGAGGAAAGCTCACTCTCGTTGAAATCGGCCCGAATCGCGAAGCTGGTGAAAAACGTAACTGTTCTGAGATAGAATGTGACATGGATAAAATCCTATATCTATTTTACGTTAGCGTTTCTTTATAACTTGCATTATATCAAATAATTACAGAGCTTTTTACTATTTTTGTGAATAATTTAGGCTAGGAAGATATACAGTACTGATATGTCTAATTTTGTTGATATTTCGCAACTGGTACAAACGCCAGTGCAGTTACCGGTTAACTGGTATTTCGATTCCCATATTCTTGAGTTGGAAAAGCGCCTTCTGTTTGATCAAGGCGGTCGCTACGTGGGTCATGAGACTATGCTGCCGAACGTGGGCGACTATCATGTGTTGGAATGGATGGACAATGCCAAGGTGCTTGTACGCAACAAAAATGGCATTGAACTGCTATCTAATGTCTGTCGTCACCGACAGTCTTTGTTGCTTAAAGGTTGCGGCAATACCAGAAATATCGTTTGCCCTGTGCACCGCTGGACTTACAATATGGCTGGCAAGCTACTGGGAGCCCCCCACTTCCCTGACAATCCTTGTCTTGATCTCAGCAAGACTCCGCTGCAGAATTGGAATGGTCTGCTGTTTGCAGGTACGCGCCATGTCGCGCGCGACATGGCCAACTTGGGCGTCCTGAAGGATTTTGATTTTTCCGGTCATGTGTTGGAACGGGTGCAGATAGAGGAGTACGCCTGCAATTGGAAAACTTTTATTGAGGTATATCTGGAAGACTACCATGTCGAGCCATACCATCCGGGTTTGAACAGCTTTGTCAATACTGGTGAATTAAAATGGGAATTTGGTGACTGGTACAGCGTGCAGACAGTGGGTGTCAGTGATGCTCTCGTCCGTCCAGGTACGCCGGTTTATGCCAAGTGGCACGAACAGTTGCTACGTCAAACTGCAGGCAAGGTACCGGTCCACGGCGCTATCTGGATGCTCTACTACCCGAATGTTATGCTTGAATGGTATCCCCACGTCCTCATCATCAGTACGCTATTGCCAACGGGAACAGAGCGTTGCACCAACGTGGTCGAGTTCTATTACCCTGAGGATATCGCCTTGTTCGAACGCGAATTTGTCGAGGCGGAACAAGCTGCTTATTATGAAACTGCAGCCGAAGATGATAAAATTTGCAAACTGATGACCGCTGGACGACGTGCGCTATATAAGCAGGGTATCAACGAAACTGGCCCTTATCAGTCACCAATGGAAGACGGTATGGTGCACTTCCATGAATTTATGCGACGGGAAATCGAGCCATATATTTTTTAGTTTCTGTGGTTTAATTCTCGGTTCCTTCGATCGAAGGTCGGCTTTCGGCCAAGGTGCTTTTTTTGTTGATTTACACTGCGGCGACCGGCATGTGGGTATTATTCGACACCTTTTATGCTGCCCACGTTGGAAATAATGGTGTCGCTGTGGTGTTTTTACGTCTTATTACGATATCACTATGACACTTTCGTAATTTGCGTTGGTACCGCCACCGTCAGCATGGATTGTTATATGAGGTTTGATAATGGTGAATGTGGGCTGCTGAGCCTTAGAGTTGCACCAGCGGTACGCAAGTAATAAAACAGAGTTTGCGCAGAGGCGCAGTTGTTGCCTATGATGAGCCGATCATCTTTTTGGAATGAGATCATGATTACTATTCAGAAAACCGGCAACTTGATCACTGTTGCTGCCCTTGGCGAATTCACCTTGGCTGACTACAAGGAATTCGAAAAGCAAGTGCTTCACAAGTTTCATTTTACTGGCAAAGTGGATCTATTATTCGATTGGCGTGACATGGTGAGTTACACCGTCGATGTGGCATGGGAGGAGATCAAATTTGCCCGTGAACACGGCAGTGAATTCAACCGGGTCGCAGTGGTCGTCGACAATCAATGGCAAGCTTGGAGTGTCTGGGTATCCAATCTTTTCATTGACGCTGATGTCAGAGTATTCAGTGATTACGACGAAGCAAAGATTTGGGTGACAGTTTGAGATGACCGGGATCTAAATTAAAAACCAAAAGTTTTGGTGGCGCGTTGTAAGTGGGCCTGCGCAATCTTAGTTTCGTGTGAGGAAGTTTTTGGTATGGCGTTCCAACCTAAATTTGTTGCAAAAAAACAACATATCCCCCTTTTAATCTGCAAAACTTCTTTATATTGGTACAGAACTCATCCAAAATGGTGGCTCTACTCTTAAAAGAGTTGCACTGTATATTTAAAGATAGCCATTATCACAGAATGAGTTGTGATAACTCTGGCTCAGTGAACTTGAATATATCGTAACGAGGTGTTGTTACCGCCTTGGCAGTGGATTCGCTATAACGATAGGTTATGTAACTCATTAAATTAGCTCATTTATTTATTATTTTTCAATGCTGGTAATGATGAGTTCCACCTAACAATTTCTTAGACAGTCGGTTTGGTACAGTCATTAATGACGTATCTGAGCAGAATTTATTCTTTTACAAGCAAGATGATAAGAGTCACTAAACTAGAGGGGAAGACCTTGAGTTCAACAATAACCAAGTTGAACGCTCCGCTAACGCAAGCGTTTGATTATCAATTATCAAGCGAGTCGACAATATCGGTAGCCCCAACACCAACAATGTGCAGCGTGCAAGCTCAGCGACTGGCGGACTTTGATACTCTGACTGCAGCCTTGGAATACGCAGCAGGCGGAACGACAGGGTATAATTTTTACGATGCCAAGGGGAATCTTCGTTCGGTCCTTTCCTACCAGGCATTAAGGCAAAATGCTCAAGCCTCGGCGCAGCGTTTATCCGGCCTTGGTCTGGTTCGTGGTGATCGTATAGCGCTTATTGCCGACACCACGCCAGAGTTTGTCGAGTTGTTTTTCGCATGCCGATATGCTGGGTTAATTCCTTTCGCAATGCCAGTCCCAGTCAATCTTGGCAGTCATGTGGTGTATGTACAACAGCTTCGTGGAATACTCGAAGGTAGCAATGCAAGTGCTGCTTTGGCTAACGTCGATTATATTAATTTTCTCAGAGAGGCCGCTGAAGGGGTGCAAGGATTGCAGTGGGTCGGCACACCTGAGGAACTAGGAAAGCTCCCTGCCTTGGATGTAACGCCGCAGTCAAACCAACCTGATGAAATTGCTTATCTTCAATTTACCTCAGGCAGTACCCGCGCTCCGCGCGGGGTCATCATTACTGAACGAGCATTGATGAGCAATCTGCAGGGGATTGTTCGTAGCGGGCTAGAGATACGTCCTGGCGATCGTTGCGCATCCTGGCTGCCTTTCTATCATGATATGGGGCTAGTGGGTATGGTGATGGCGCCGATGGTTGCGCAGGTTTCTGTCGACTATTTAGCTACGCGTGATTTTGCAATCAGGCCACTCCAATGGCTGAAGTTAATCAGCCGCAACCGTTCTACGGTTGCATTCAGTCAACCATTTGGCCTCAAACTCTGCACTCTGCGGGTTCGTGATTCCGATTTGGAAGATCTCGATCTTAGCTGCTGGCGTGCAGCGGGTGTCGGTGCGGAAATGATACGGCCAGATACTTTAAGAAATTTTGCAGAGAAATTTGCACCAGCAGGCTTCGATGCGCGCGCCTTTCTGCCTTGCTATGGCCTGGCAGAATCAACCCTTGCTGTTACTTTTTCTAAAACAGGTGAAGGCTTCAAGAGCCTACAGGTTGACGCTGGAATGTTAGTCGACAGAAAAATGGCAGTACGACTGCAAGCGGAAGGCAGGAAATACAATGAATTTGTGAACTGCGGTCGTGCTCTGCCGGGACATACAGTTAAGGTTATCGACGATGCTGGACAGGAATTGCCTGACTTGAGGCTAGGTAGCGTGCTGGTGAAGGGTAGCAGCATCATGACGGGTTATTTTAACAACCCGGAAGATACCCTGAGAACACTACAACCCGGCAACTGGCTGGATACTGGTGATCTTGGCTTCCTCTTTGAAGGGGATCTGTATGTTACCGGTCGCCGTATAGATGTCATTATTGTTAACGGTCGCAACATACGCGCTCAGGATATAGAGGAGCTTGCCGAACAGCAACCTGAGGTAAGGACCCGAGAAGCATCTGCCTTTGGTATAACCGACGTCAATGACGCGACGACAATTGTGTTGGTCATAGAGTGTCGGCTGACTTCAGTAACAGATCGGCAGTCTCTTACCAGTCGATTGCAACGACTAGTGTATATGGCATTTGGTGTTAATTGCCTGGTTGAGTTGGTTCCGCCACACACTTTGCCGCGTACTTCTTCCGGGAAGCTCTCGCGCTTTGCTGCTCGCCAAGGTTTCATACAACGGACAAATCTGACAGACCATCAGTTATCAGCTGAGTCCAGAGACAACTAGTCAGCATATGCCCGGATTGTCGGTAGCGGTAACGGGTGCAACGGGTTTCATTGGTCGCATGCTGCTGAAATCTTTGGTCAAAGACGGTTGGGAAGTTCGCGCATTGACTCGGCGTCCACAAGTTGAGGATGGATCCATTACGTGGATCGTAGGTGACTTGGATGACCCGAGTGCGTTACGAAATCTAGTTCAAGGTGTTTCTGCTGTTGTGCATTGTGCGGGACAGGTTCGGGGTAGCTCTCTCGATGACTTTATCCACACCAATGTGGATGGTACCGCCAATCTGGTACGCGCCTCGATACAGCAGACTTCACCACCTCGCTTTCTCCTCATATCCTCACTTGCAGCTAGACAACCGGAGCTTTCCTGGTATGCGACCAGCAAGCGTCTGGCTGAACAGATCGTGGCTGATCATTCAGATATCATGCCGTGCGCAGTTTTCCGCCCGACTGCGGTGTATGGACCTGGTGATAAGGAAATGAGCCCACTCTTTAGAGCAACCCAGCATGGCGTATTGCCCATGGTAGGGCGTTCGGCCATGCGTTTTGGTTTATTGCATGTCAGTGATTTAGTGGCAGCGGTTCTCTGTTGGCTTTCCTCCAGAGTTCCCATATACGGTGTTTACGAGCTTGATGACGGAATGCCGGGGGGATATGACGGTTACTCCGTAGCAGCTATTGCCCAAGATGTCTGGAAGCGACCGGTGCGCTGTCTGTTTTTGCCAGTATCACTAGTTTCAATGACTGCGAATGTTAATTTATGTCTGGCGCGGTTGCTGCATTATTCGCCGATGCTGACTCCGGGAAAAGTCAGGGAATTACAGCACCCTGACTGGGTATGCGATATCACCCCCTTGATTCAGGCCTTACCAGATTGGCAGCCCTGCGTTCATCTGCGCGATGCTCTGCCGCAAGCAGCATAACCCGTATAATATTTAAGACTATCCAAATCCATGGCAACTGATTACAACGATATTCTACTCAGGCTTTGTTTTCATCTTAAGCAATTTACCAGCCCTGATGTGATCATCATACCAGAGACAGATCTGATCAATGAGCTGGCGATTGATTCTGTCAAGCTATTGAATCTAGTTATGGAGATTGAGGATGAGTTTGATATCTCTGTACCGCTGAATGCTCTTGCGGATGTTCAGACTGTACATGATCTTGCGAATTTAATTCACCATATAAAATCTGCGAAATAATGAGTTTACTAGACAAACTGGATGCAGTTGCTGCAGCCAGAAAAGCGTTGTTACCGGAAGGGCTTGAAGTTTTCGGCACGCCGATAGAGGAGGTCTACTCAGCGACGGAGGCAAGAGTTGGCGACCGTCGCATATTATTTCTGGGCACGAACAACTATCTCGGACTTACCTTCGCACCGGAATGTTTGCAAGCGGCACACGAAGCGCTTGACAAGGAAGGCACCGGCACCACTGGATCGCGTATGGCGAATGGTAGCTACAGCGGGCATCGCGCGCTGGAACGGGAATTCGCAGACTTTTACCACTGCCACTCGGGTATTGTTTTTACCACCGGTTATCAGGCAAACCTCGCCATGATCTCTGGTCTGGCGGGTGCGGGTGACGTGGTTCTGATTGATGGCGACTCGCACGCAAGCATTTATGATGGTTGCCGTCTGAGTGGCGCTGAAATAATCCGGTTTCGGCACAATGATGTCGCAGACATGGAAAAACGTCTCCGGCGACTCGGGGAACGATCGCGGTCCACCCTGATTGTTGCTGAAGGTATCTATAGCATGCTGGGTGATCAGGCACCACTGGCAGAGATTGTCAGCATAAAAAATGCTTACAACAGTATTCTTCTTCTTGATGAGGCTCATTCGCTGGGAGTCTTGGGTAAAACTGGTCAAGGACTAGTGGAGGAGACGGGACTCATTGATGGAGTCGATTTCATTACGGGTACTTTCAGCAAGAGTCTTGGCAGTATCGGCGGCTACTGCGTGAGCAACCATCCGCAACTCGATCAACTGCGCTATATCAGCCGCCCCTATATCTTCACAGCCTCACCTTCGCCGGCCACCATTGCATCAGCACGAGCGGCGCTCAAACTGTTGCGCGATGGCACTGAGCTGCGTCGGCAGCTTTGGCAGAATTCACGGCAACTCTATGCGCGGCTTAAAGCGTTGGGTTATCAGCTTGGGCCACAGCCCGGGCCTGTCATCGCGAACATACTCGATAGCCCCCAACAGGCACTAATGTTGTGGAAAGGTCTGCTCGATCATGGCATCTATGTCAATTTGATATTGCCGCCCGCTGCGCCCGAAGGGAAAGCGCTGGTGCGTTGCAGCGTCAGCGCAGCCCATACCAGCGAACAGATGGACCATGTTGGAGATGTCTTTGCTGAGCTGCGCAAAAGTATTTTTCAGTGAAGTTTCAGGTGGTCCAAGGTGGAATCTCTGTTCCAGGGAATGCGGAACACGCCCCCACATTTCAATCATAAGATAGTTGACTTGGTAACGTTAACCCAGTGAACTGACAATCCGCAAAACCAAGTCATGCGTACTCTAGTTACTTACATCATGGTCTTCCCCCGGCGCAGTGCGTTTGTGCTGATTGCGCTGTTGGCAGCAGGTATCGCCGAGGGACTCAGTCTGACCGCTTTGCTCCCCTTGCTGTCGGTTGCCGTGGGTGATGCCAACAGTTCAGACACCGGGCGGGTAGTAGTACAGGCCATGCAAAGGGTCGGCATTGAGCCCACAATAAGCACGATGTTGCTGATTATTGTGGGCGGCATGATTACCAAAAGCCTGATACTGCTGATAGCCAACAGGCAAGTTGGCTATACCGTAGCGCATGTTGCGAGCAAGTTGCGCCAAGAGCTCATCGAGGCGCTGCTGGCTAGTCGTTGGCAGTATTATCTGCGGCAACCCGCAGGATCGCTTGCCAATTCGGTCGCTACGGAAGCATACCGAGCAGCCCAGGGTTTTGAACATGCTACCAACGTTATGGCTCTATCAATACAAGTGATAGTCTATAGCACTATTGCTTTGTTCATTTCATGGGAGATAACCCTTGCCTCCCTTCTTATCGGCGTAGTCATGTTGCTGATACTGCAGAATCTGGTAGGTGCCGCACGTCGGGCGGGTACCAAACAGACACACCTGCTCCGCCATCTGCTGTCTTATCTGTCCGACGTGCTTGCATCGGTGAAATCGCTAAAAGCCATGGCACGGGATAACGTCGCTGATGCCATTCTTCGCGATGGGACCAAGCAATTAGAAAAGGCTACACGTCGCGAAGTTATGAGCAGAGAGGCTTTATTGGCTCTGCAGGAGCCCATACTTGCCACACTCATCGCGGGCGGTTTGTATTTGGCGCTGGTGATGTGGCAACTTTCCCTACCTGCTGTGATGGTGATGGTTTTCCTATTGACGCGTATTCAGAGTCTGCTGAATAAAGCACAGCGGCGCTACCAGCATCTTGTGGCACAGGAGAGTGCTTATTGGGCATTACGTGCAGCGATTGAGGAGGCGCGCACCGCAGCTGAAAGAACTGCGGGCACGCGACAACCCACGCTGCAACAGGGAATCAGCCTGCGTCACATCAGTTTCGATTACGACAAGAAATCAATATTTCAGGATTTGAATATTGAGATACCCGTGAATTCATTTACTGCGATCACGGGGCCGTCAGGGGTAGGTAAAAGTACTTTGCTCGACCTGCTCTGCGGGTTAGCTGAACCGAAGTCAGGTGAAATTCTTATTGACGGGATTTCGCTGCGTGAAATAAACCTGTATCACTGGCGTCACATGATAGGTTACGTATCCCAAGATACCATCCTACTGCACGATACCATTCTCAACAACGTCCTTATTGGCGCACCTGCGCTGACTCAAGTAGAGGCAGAGCAGGCGCTACGTCAGGCAAGTGCCTGGGATTTTGTCAGCACCCTTCCGGAAGGTATGCAGACGGTTGTGGGCGAGCGTGGTGGACTTCTTTCGGGTGGGCAGCGTCAACGTATTGCGATCGCCAGAGCGCTTGCCCATCGACCACTCTTTTTACTGCTCGATGAGCCAACCAGCGCTTTGGATCCAGAGAGCGAGAGGATAATTTGTGAAACACTGCAGAAATTGGCACAGAACCTTACTGTTATCGCGGTATCGCATCAGCCCGCTGTGATCAATGCCGCTGGCCGAATATTTGTGCTCTCCAAGGGCAAGGCAGAGTTATCGCCGCGCCTATCCGACGTTAGCAGTGACTTGGAAACCGCATACGCAGCCCAGTTAGGCAGCGTATGAACAGGGCCTTAACTCTTAACCTGCCATAACCTCACGAAACAGTTCCGCGTATGCTCAACCTAGTGCTGGCAAACATAAATAATGAAGCATATATTATGTTGTTGCGTATCTACCCCATGACAAGGGGTGGGCCATGCGACAGACCGAATTGCATTTTGGTGACGAGGATCGTGAATTGATTGAGTCGTGCCGCGCGTGGTTTGCGCCACGCACGGGGAATCAATCGGGCACACGTCTTGTCAGCCTCGGATCGGAGGCGCACCTGAAGCCCAGATCATGTCGGTTCCCAGCATCGGATGAACCGTCCTGGAGAATACGAGTGGCGTATCTGGAAGATGGTGCGGAACACGCATTGCACGATTTTCCCCGTCCCGGCAAACCTCGACGATCGATAAGTGCACCGCATGTCTCTTGCGGTACTATCCTGACAGACAGTAGAGTGCATCTTCTAATGTAGGATGCATTTATGTACCAATATCCCACGTACTATGCCCAGTGAGTATACGTGTGCATAAGAGTGTACCTCTACACCTACGGCTGATTCGCTGTACTAACTGGAGCATCCTGCCAATAGCGGCGGTACAATGCACGCCAGGTTTCGACCGTGACGCGGTTGTCGGCAAAACGCAACAACACTGCGCCGTCGGTATCGCTGCGCAGCAGCTTGCTTCCCTGAGTTCGGTAGCGCTCCACCACTTCTTCCCTTGGGTGACCAAAGTGACTGCGATAGCCGACGGTAAATATGGTCAGTGCGGGGTTAACCTGCCGCACGAACTCCTCGGTGGAAGAAGTCTTGCTGCCATGATGCGGTGCTACCAGCACCGTCGAAGAGAGCGCATTGCCGATCCGGGCAATCAGCTCACGTTCGGTTTTCTTTTCAATATCTGCAGGTAGCAGCACGCTGCCGTGGGCTGTGGTTATTTTTAATACGCAGCTTAAGGCATTGGTCTTGAGCTTGGGATTGTCGTAGCTTTGCTCCAGCGGATGCAGCATGTCGAAGCGTACCCCGTCCCAATCCCACGATTCTCCTGCGCGGCACGCACGCTTGCTGGCGGTAGCCTGCTGTAGCGGGTGATCGGCATTCAGGGACGACACCAGCCATCTCACCGGCACCGCATCCAACACTGACTGCGCACCACCGCTGTGATCCGAGTCGGCATGGGATACAATCATGGCATCAAGTTGTCTGATGCTCTCTCCACGTAAAAAAGGGACAATGATGCGGTTTCCGCTATCGGCATCGGAATTAAAACCAGGCCCAGTATCGTAGAGTAGTGCATTATTTTCGGTGCGCGCCACTACTGCCAACCCCTGGCCTACATCCAGCACAGTAAGCCATAATTCTCCGGTTGCTGGCTTTGGTGGCAGCAGCAAAAACATCGGCAACAGCGCCACTGCTCCTAGCCAGCGGGCGGGGAAGCCTGCAGTGAATCCCAGTCCTCCGCCACTTGGCAGCAGCATCCAGATGATGCCGGCCATCCCTGCTAACACTGTCCATAAGGGCGGTGCGTGCTGACTCCAGACTGCTTGTGGTACGTCACTCAGCCAGCGCAATATGTCCATGCAGACACTTAAAGCCATGTGAGCGGGCAGTAGCATGAAATCAAGCGGCGGCAACGCCGCCAGCAGCGTTAGCGGAACGACTACCAGGCTCACCAGCGGGATAGCGATTGCATTGGCAATAGGCGAGACCAGTGATACCTGCTGGAACATTGCCAATAAAAGCGGGATCAGACCGAGAGTTATCGCCCATTGCACCCGTGCCCAACCAGTTAACCAGTGCGTTTTGCCGATGCGCCCGACCGTCACCAGCATGATGATTGCAATCGCACCGAAAGACAGCCAGAAACCGGGGGAAAGTACCGCCCAGGGATCGATCACCACCACCGCCAGCAAGGCCCAAGTCAGTACCGTTGTTGCGGAAGTAAGGCGCCCCAGCCATAGGGCAATGGCTACCACCGCGAGCATATAAACGGTGCGCTGCGCTGGCACCTCGAAACCGGCAAGTAGTGCATAGCCTAGCGCCGCCGCCAGTCCGGCAATGGCTGCAGCTTTGCGTGCAGGTAACCACAACGCCAAGCGGTGGCTCCAGCACCACAACCAATATGCTAGGGCGAATACCAGACTCGACACCATGGTCACATGCAGCCCAGAGATACTCATAAGATGATTAACGCCAGTGCGCGTGAATACTTGCCACTGCTCACGCGGAATGGCGCGTTGTTCGCCTACCGCCAGCGCGACCAGAACGCCGACATATGCGTAATCAGGTAATGTCTGAATAAATCGCTCACGAATCTCTTGACGCAAGCGCTCAATCCGGTAAGCAGGCCGGTCAACCATTTCATCCAGGCGCAAATTATCGTTGGATTTTCTTACGTAGCCGGTAGCGCGGATGTTACGCTCCAGCGCCGACTTTTCGGCATCGAAACCGTGAGGGTTGCTGCTGCCATGTGGTCGCTTGAGCCGTGTTGTGACCTGCCAGCGCTCACCCGCATTGATCTGGGGTAGCATGGCAATGCTGGCATACTCTTCACGCTCCTTATACCAGGCAAGTGAAATACGCGCAGGAACAACGGCGCTTTCAGTTAGCACTTGCTCCACGTCGAAAGCAAAACGTATGCGGAGTTCGTTGGCTTGCGGCAGTTCTGCCACTACCCCGACGAGCTGAATGTCGCGTCCCTCCCATTCATAAGGAAGTGCATCAGCTAGCCGCCACTGAGCAAAAGCTGCCGCCCAGAAAAATCCCGCACCAAAGAAGGTCACGACAAGAAGAATCTTTCCCGCGACTGCTAAAATGGGAGATTGATAGCGCCAGAGTATGCGCGAAAATAGTGCACCGGGCAGCAGTGCCCATGCCCACGAGATTTCAGGCAAAGTAGCCTGCTGTTGTAGCAGGGCTACTCCCAGAGCAAATGCAAGAATATTTGCTTGCATCATGCAGCTCCTACTATTTGTATGAATGGTTCACCCGGGAATTCTGTAGGCGAGTCCACAAGCAACTCAATACCGTCTGCCCCTGATTGATTCTAGGTCAAATAGATGCGTAGGGTAGTATAGTGACCAGATTATTGTCTTGATATGCCCTGTCAGTAGTCTCAGAATTTAGCTGGAACTTAGTTCGTGCTCCGAAAATATCTCAAAAAATACCTGCCTTCCCACGAGAGCATCCGACAGAACCGGTTTATTGGGTCGTTTGGGAAATTACTGCATCACCACAACTTGTGGTATCTGCATCGCCACTCGGTGGCAGGTGGAGTGGCGGTTGGTTTTTTCGCTGGCATGATTCCCGGCAGCAACCCGGTACAATTCTTTTTCGCTGGGCTGTTAGCCGGTATCTTCAGAGTGAATCTTCCGGTAGCGGTATTCACCACGCTTTATTCCAACCCTTTCACCATTGTGCCGATTTATATTGCTGCTTACGCCATCGGTGAGTTTGTTTTAGGTAACGGCACAGGTGCTGTGCCTATGACGGATCTACATCTGCTGGACAAAAATATTGGTGAGTGGATCCCCGCATTGATAGACTGGGCAATTTCCTTGGGTAAGCCACTGCTGGCAGGGATATTTTTGCTGGCGCTGCTGCTTTCGCTAACCAGTTATCTGGCTGTGTGTGGGGCGTGGCGGCTATACGTTATTTATGAATGGCGCAAACGAGCAAAACGGCGTCAGCGCTGATTGGATGAATATATGATTCCAGCATACTGGAAGCAGGCCACCGAGGAACTGGCTGGGTGCGATGAAGTGATGCAAAAGCTTATCCAGCGTTTCGAAGGAGCTACGCTATGCTCACATGGTGATGCTTTCACTACCTTGGCGCGCTCCATCGTTGGTCAGCAGATTTCTGTCAAGGCGGCTGAAAGCATCTGGCAAAAACTGGCTGCGGCGATTCCTGTACTGACACCCGATACGGTTCTCGGTACGGACAGCAGCGTATTACGGGCTTGCGGCTTGTCCTTGCGGAAAGGGGCATATCTGCACGACCTGTCGCGGCACTTTATCGGTGGGATATTGAACCAAACGGCGTGGGAGGAAGTTGATGACGAAGCCCTCATCATCGAACTGACGCAGGTAAAGGGCATTGGGCGTTGGACTGCAGAAATGTTCCTGATCTTTCATATGCTGCGCCCGAATGTGCTGCCGCTGGATGATCTCGGTTTGCAGCGCGCGATAAGCATGCACTACAACGCCAGTCAACCGGTAAGCCGGTTGAGGATGTGTGCAATTGCAAAGCCGTGGCAACCGTGGCGTTCGGTAGCGACATGGTATTTGTGGCGCAGCCTCGATCCTCTGCCGGTAGAATATTGAGGCCATCTCTAGAAATGCAGATTGCATCACAATACTTTGTTGCTCAAAAAATGTTTCCTTACCTATCAGCCATATGCTGCGTCTATATTTTTTCCCGCCCATCTTGCTTGGAACTTTGAATTTTTAGAGGCGCCTTTGGGGCTCCTAATGGTGAATCTCCCAATCTGTGTGTGATTAGCTGATACGTTCATTCGGTTAGTACTCCATCTACCAGTCGCAATATCCGGCCTGCCCGGGCAGCCAGCTGCGAATCATGAGTGACGATGATGAAACTTGCACCTACGTTGCGGTTAAGTTCCAGCATCAATTCGAATACTCCGCCGGCGGTATGCCGGTCGAGATTGCCAGTAGGTTCGTCCGCAAGGACACAGGCAGGCTGAGTCACCAGCGCGCGCGCCACTGCCGCACGTTGACGCTCGCCACCGGAGAGTTCCCCGGGTGTGTGGGAGAGGCGATGCCCCAAGCCGACCTGTTTCAATATTTTCGCCGCATGGTCATAGGCTTCGCTGTTGCGCATGCGCCGGATCAGCAGCGGCATGGCGACATTCTCCAGCGCACTGAATTCCGGCAACAGATGATGAAACTGATAAATAAAACCCAGCGAGCGGTTACGCAACTGGCATCTTTCTTCTTCGTTGATGCTGGCGATATCCTGCCCCATGATACGGATATCGCCACTGCTGGGTGCATCCAGTCCACCCAGTAGGTGTAGTAGTGTACTTTTGCCCGAGCCTGATGCACCGACGATGGCGAGCGTCTCACCTGCCGCCACATCCAGATCGATGCCCATCAGCACCGGCACCTCGAGCTCGCCCTGATAGTAACTCTTGCGCAGGTTGCGGCAGGAAATGGTCAGTTTACTCATACCGCAACGCCTCTGCCGGATTGACCTTGGACGCACGGTAGCTTGGATAAATCGTTGCCAGCAGAGTCAACACAAACGATACCACCGCCACTGTCACCACGTCGGCCATCTGCAGGTCCGAGGGAATCTCGCCGATGTAATAAACTTCGCGTGACAGAAATTGCACGCTGAATACGCGCTCGATCAGCGCGATCACATCGCTCACGTTGTATGCCAGCAGCACACCGCCGACTACCCCCAGTGCCGTGCCGATGACACCGATCAACGTGCCCTGTACGATGAAGATTTTCATAATGCTGCGCGGACTTGCTCCCAGCGTCCGCAGAATGGCGATGTCCGGCTGTTTGTCAGTTACCGCCATCACCAGAGTAGACACGATATTGAACGCCGCAACCGCGATGATCAGGGCGAGAATGAGCGACAGCATGCGCTTCTCGATCTGGATCGCACGAAAGTAATTAGCATGCTGGCGGGTCCAGTCGCTGATGTAGGTATCCTGGGAAATTATCGGTACCAATTCCCTCACTACTTGCGGCGCTTGGAACAGGTCGTGCAGTTTCAGTCTTACACCGGAGATCTGATCATCCCCCATTCGGTAAAGTTTTTGCGCATCTACTAGATGGATCAGCACCAGTCCCGAGTCATATTCGAAATGCCCTGCTTCGAAGATGCCGGTGACAGTGAATTGTTTGAGACGTGGCAGTATGCCCGCCGGCGTCACTTGCCCCTGCGGCGAGATCAGCACGATTTTGTCGCCCTTGGATACGCCCAGCGCCCGTGCCAGTTCCATGCCTACGACGATGCCAAACTCTCCTGGCACAAGCTCATCAAGTTCGCCGTTTACCATCATCCGGGCAAGATCGGCCACCTTCTCCTCCAGATCCGGCAAGATGCCACGCACTACTACACCGCGCACAACCTGACCATACGACACCATACCTTGAGCGCCGACATAGGGCGCGGCAGCCTCCACTTGCGGGTGCTTGGTTGCCTCTTCTGCGACCTGGCGCCAATTGGTTAGTGTGCCATCCACGCCGCTTACCTGAATATGTGATGCCACGCCAAGAATACGGGTGCGCACTTCTTTCTGGAAGCCATTCATTACCGACATTACAGTGATGAGGGCAGTCATGCCAAGCGTGATGCCCAGCAGGGAAATCAGCGAGATAAATGAGATGAAGTGATTGCGGCGCTTGGCACGGGTATAGCGCAGACCGATGAAAAGTTCGTAGGCAGACACGGATTAAGACACCCGGATATAAAGGGAATATCGAAGTTTGCCACATTCCAGCAGGGCTTAACAGGCTGTTGAGTCAGTAATGCCTTGCTACGGCCAGATTTTTGTCCTGAAAGTGGTGTTTCTCTGCAGTGCAATGGTAGTAGTGCTGTGGTGAATCCGGATAATCCGTGGCGAATTAAAATTCTCCTCTAACTCCTACTACAAGGGCGCGTCCCGGCAATGGCGCGAAACTCTTCAAAAATGAGTTATGCACGCGCATTTCCTCGTTAAGTAAATTCTTGCCTTGCAGGAAGATTCGGATGCCGTTCGTTTTGGTCTTCGTGATACGGTAACTCATATCGACATTCACCAGCGTATAACCAGGAGTGGTTGTTTCGAGTTCTGCCACGCGGTTTTGCTGCATCACGCGTGTCGCACTCAGGTTGGCCGTCCAAGGTCCCATTTTATGATTTAGTTCCAACCCGAAGCGTGGTGGCGTAGTGCGGGGCACATTGCCGCCGCTATCCAGTTTGCCGCGCACGTAGTCGGTGAACAGACGCAAATCGAGCGCGTCCGGC
>VFJL01000069.1 GCA_009886095.1 Nitrosomonadales bacterium
CTTTCACCCGGTACGCCGAAAATAGTGTCGGTTCCGTGGATTTGTAACGCGTCGACGATTAATTGGCCGCCGGATTTGGTTGTTTGGGATGACATAGTGATTTTCTGTGATGAGAGAAAGTCGTTACGCTACCAGAAAGTGGTTATCTATAGTGAATTTGAGTTAAAATCTCGCTCGAAGCAAGCCAGACAGCCGCTGGTTTTGTTGCTTTTGCTTGCAAAGGTAGCAGAACGGGAGGAAGGTCCGGACTCCAGAGAGCAGGGTGACGGTTAACGGCCGTCCGCCGCAAGGCGAGGAATAGGGCCACAGAGACGAGCGTATTAAGTTACGGTGAAACGCGGTAACCTCCATCCGGAGCAAGACCAAATAGGCAGGCTATGACGCTGCTCGCTGAGCCTGCGGGTAGGTTGCTTGAGCGTACGGGCAACCGTGCGCCTAGAGGAATGACTGTCCACGACAGAACCCGGCTTATCGGCCAGCTTCACTTCATTTCTGAAAACAGTTGAGCCACCGCCTGACTGGGCACTACAAAGCTAGACCTGCCCCCTTGGCTGGTACCCATTTCCGCCGGATAACGTTTGTCGTTAAACAGAATGTATTGCTTAATCCAGGATACATAGGTATTTTCCGTGCTTAAGCTATAGTGCTTGAAACGAATCTTGTCGCGCACCTGATCCAGTAATTTCCTGGCTGGCGATGATGTCGTAGTTATTTTCACGGCCTGTCCTTTTGTTTCACTCTTTAATCATTTGAAACAATAAGATACATAACTAAAGTTATGATTATACGACATATGAAGTGGATTGTTGGACAATTGATGTCGTATATATTACGTTGGGCTTCTTAGGAATTGTGCATGCCATTTACCAAGTACGCTGTCGATACCTTCATCTCCGACAAAGTAACTGGCGTAACCGAGTGTACGTTGGCAGACCTGTATGCCGAGTTTCCCGACGCCAAAAATTGGGTCTCGTCTTTTGGGTTGATGGTGATTTTTAACAATCAACCGCCCGTGCAGCGTCGCCCCTTAGCGCTTCAGCTTATCCGTAGGGTAGAAATGATATTTGTGGAGCACTCCCAAGCCCGGCACCAGTTACTCGACTTGATAGCTAAGGGAGCAGGCCGATGGTCCCCGTATTTCCGTGCCCTGCATCACTTGGAGTCCACACTTTCTCTTTCCTACCAGGCATACCACTTTGCGGGTAAGTCTTTAGATCAGAGACTATTCGAGAAAAAAGATGACAGCCCCCTTGATCGACTCAACCGAATCTATAACACTAGCAAGCACCAGTTGGCGGAGATTGAGCAACCCATCTGGATCACGAATTCAGGAATGTCGACCGTAGACTGTAGCCTCACCTTTATTGAGATCGAAGAGTTGGTTCGCACTCTAGCGCGTATTGTTCAGCGTTTAACAAGTAAACAGCCAAGCGAAGACAATGGATAGCACGACGCCCAACCCGGCAGTCAAGAGGGACGCCGCAAAAGCGCGGCGCCCCTTACTTTTACGTTATGCATCACAACAAATGACCGCTTGTCATCCGGTGAGCACTTTGACTTATCGATATAGGTAATTTATGAAAATACTATCCTTAGAAGTGGTGGGACTGTTTGGGCGGGAAGACCCTCTCCGGCTTAAATTCAACCAAGATATGAATATCATCACAGGGCGCAACCAAAGGGGCCAGGCTCGCATTAATTCCGGGGAAAGGAGAATTGTGGGGTTGTGATGTTGAATTCTGAAAACAATGTGAACCTGGCCCCTTTGGTTAGTGAACCTGGCCCCTTTGGTTATCGCCTTTGGTTATCGTGTCGCGGCTAAAGTTGGTTTGGTATTGGCTTGCGGAGGCACGGTACGTTTGGCTCTCAGTTGGCGGAGTCGCCATTGCGCTTGTCATATCGCTTCGTCCCGGCACAGCAGAGCCAACGATCCGTATGGTCGGCTTAGCCCTCCAGCTATTTGGCATTGGTACCGTCATATGGGGAATTTCCGAGACTCGCGCTCTTTTCGGACATGCTTCTCTAGCAAGCAAGGCGAAGGGTTGGCTAATCAGATTTCCATTGCTTCGACGGTCGGTTGTCATATCCGCTACCGGAGTCTCGGCCGGCTCTGCCGTGGGCAAAGCCCGTGCCTATGGCACTCACGGCCCGGGTGCCAATCCAACAACAGAGTCTCGGCTCGACGCGATCGAGAAGAACATCGCTTCAATCCACGAGCGGATTACCGAGACTCAGCATGAGATCGATGCCGAGTCGAGCAAGACCGCCAATGCGATTACACGCGAAGAACAATTAAGGGCCTCAGAGGACCGGGCAATTCGCGAAAAGCTGGAGGCAACAGGTACAGGTGGCGTTCACATATCTGCGATCGGCGCGCTATGGTTGTTCGTGGGTGTCGTACTCAGCACAGCGGCGCCAGAAATTGCCGCGTTCGTGAAATGACACCCAACCCCGCATTCGACCCCATAGAGGAGGTACCTATGCCCTTCGAGTTCAATAGTGCCTTCTACATCAAGCTCGGTCGCGCAGGCTGTTGGGAAGCTGACTCAATCCAAAAATCGAGGTTGCGCCTAGGCTGGAGTAACCAGTCGCTCGCAGACATAAATGCAGGCCAGTGGCCCGTTATCGCCGAGCAACTGCGGCATGAGCAACCCAATAAGGCGCAGGTCGCAACAACTGATCTTAACCGGCTGCAAGACATCACTCTTTCGACACCCGAAGACGTTTGGATAATGTTTCATGGTGCCAAGCTTTGGTGGGCGCGTCTTGCACCTGGACCGGTTGAAGAAGACGACATCTCCAAATACCGCGTTACGCTTGACGGCTGGCATGACATGTCGCAAAGCGGGCGGCTTCTTGTCGCGAACGAGCTTCCGGGAAAGATCGCCCAGTTGCAAGGTTTTCGCGGCACAGTCTGCCGCGTCCGGGAAAAGCAGCTCCTTCGCCGCGTACTTGAAGGCACCAGAAGCGAGTTGGCATCACGAATTGCTGCTGAACGTGCGGGGTTGTGTAGCCAACTCGAAAAGGCGATTGCCGAACTTCATTGGAAGGACTATGAAACCCTAGTTGACCTTGTATTCCGACATGCCGGGTGGCTACGTGTAAGCGTCTTGGGGCAACATGCAAAGGCCTATGACCTTGAGCTTCGCGAGGCGATTACCGGCGATAGGTATGTCGTTCAGGTCAAATCGCAAGCGACTCGTGCTGACCTCGACAAAACGATTCAAGACTTCTCCGAAACCGACTATCGAAAGGTTTTTTTCGTTGTTCACTCCCCCGCAGCCGATCTTGCAAACGCAACTGATATTCCAACTCACGTTGAACTTGTGGCCCCATCGCATCTGGCCGACCTCGCACTAGATGCCGGTCTATCACAATGGCTCGAGGAGAAGGTTGCCTGAGCAATGTGGCCGCAGGGCTAAAGCAGGCTAAAGGGGCCAGGGTCGAATTAACCTAAAAACCGTAGTTGAAGCCACTCAAATTGACTGGAATCCATATAGATATTGGCTTTCGAAGGCTTCGATGGCCTCTCCAAGCAGGTGAGGTTATAAAAAAACAGCACGGGCAGGCTGAAAGCATTGCCATTACTTGCTTCCAGCCGATTCATGGCAAGTTCGGAGCAGTTGGCATTGTTTGTCGCAAACACACGCCAGTATTGGGTTGCAGCTGTTTTTCCCATAAATACCAACTGCGTTTTTTAGGATTAAATGCAAATCAATAGCCCAGATCTGCATTCCACTCGGATGCCGCACAGCACTGATGAATTTGAACGTTAGATTTCTTGTCTGCCGCATCATGCGGTATGATATATTGTCATACCAAGGAGATTAAACATGGGTAGCGTAAAAATAGCGATTACTCTGGATCAGGAAATGCTGATCCGCGTTGATGGTTTAGTCTCGAAGAGCATTTTCCCCAATCGCAGCCGCGCAATTCAGGCTGCCGTGAGCGAGAAACTTGCGCGCATGGAGCGTGGACGCCTTGCATCGGAGTGCGCCAAGCTTGATCCAAAGTTTGAAAAGGCGCTCGCTGAGGAAGGCCTGGGGCAGGAGCTTGAGTCGTGGCCCGAATACTGAGAGGCGAAATTCGTTGGGCCGATCTTAACCCCACACGTGGTCACGAACAGGCTGGCTTGCGTCCGGTGCTGATCCTCAGCCACGACGTATTCAACGAGCGCTCTGGTACAGTCATCGCGGTTGCATTGACCAGCCAACCTCAACGCGCGGGATTTCCTCTCACACACGAACTACAATCTCCGAAGTTGGACAGACGTTCGTGGGTCAAGATTAGCCAGATTCGTACCTTGTCCGTTGAGCGCATCGGCACGAAGCTCGGTCGGTCTACGCCGGAGGAGCTTGCGTTGGTCATCGAGGGTCTCAATGAAATCATCGGAATCTAACGAATAAGGTTAGATCGTGCGCGCGAAGAGAAGGTGCGTCTGAACCGCTTGTTGGACGGGTTCAGATCTGCGCAAAAGCCGCACAGGCCGGTAAATTCAAAGGTTGAATGTACGCACCAGATTGATACCACTGAGGCTGAAGACTGCTACGGTAATCGCCTGCTTTCGCTTTCGCGGTAGTGTTTGACGGTCTTGTGTACCACCGGATACAAACACTTTTAACGTCTTCGCTGATTTGCACCCGATCACACCCTTGCCATCACGTCCTTATCACCTGTTTGTGCAACTCGCACTCGCTATAGGTTGCGGTTTTCTGTCCATACCAAATCCGGCACTGAAAAACCACGATGGCTCATACTACTGTACCCCCGTTTAATGGGTACGGCTCTGGCAGAATACTGTCTTGCCGCTGACTTCTTTACTATCCGGCCCCATCAGATACAGGTAAACCGCCATCAGGTCATGCGGCTGGGGCAGAGTATGCTTGGATTCTCCGGGGTGGGTTTTTGTGCGTTGCGGCGTATGCACCGGTCCCGGAATCAATGCATTGATGCGTAGATTTGGCAGCAGCTCCCATTCCTGCGCCTGAATTTTCACCAGTGCCTCCACCCCCGCCTTGGCCACCGCAAACCCGCCCCAATACGCGGTTGGGTCATGGCCGTGTATGTCCGATGTCATAATGATACTGGCATCTGGTGCAGCTTTCAGCAGCGGCAGGCAGGCGCGCGTCAGCGCGAACGGTGCGGCTAGATTGACTCGTAGCATGGTCAGCCATTGTTCCAGCGTCTGGTTCGCCAGAGGAGTTAAGCTAAAAACCAGCGCTGCATTGTGCAAAATCCCGTCCAGTCTACCCAGTTGCAGCTTGATAGCTTGGGCCAGCGCTGCAAAATCCTGGTCTTCGGCTTTTTCCAGATCAAGCGGAAAAATCGCCGCCTGTGCTCCACCTGCTGCCTCGATTTCATCGTATACGCTTTCCAGTTTCTCGACCTTGCGACCATGCAGGATCACGGTAGCGCCATGAGCAGCATATGTCAGCGCTGCAGCGCGGCCCATGCCCTGTCCCGCTCCCGTGACGAGAATTACGCGATCTTTGAGCAAATCTTTAGATGCCTGGTAGTTTGTTAATAAATCATCCATAAGCACGGAATCTGTCACAGAAAGGAAAAAATATAAGCTGGAAAAGCATTGAATTCAACCCTTGAGCCAGGTTTTCCAGGCTAACCATAGTTTACGTAATGGTGTGAGGCTTACACGTTGTCGCATGACATGGCAGCCATCATTTTTGATTTCCTGCAGCAGGGCTCGATAAATTGCTGCCATGATAATGCCGGACTGCTGATTTTTTCGGTCTTCCGCTGGCAGCGCTGCAAATGCGCGGACATAATAACTTTCCGCCCGCTCGATCTGGAATTCCATTAAACGCCTGAAATTGTCGCTCTCGCGCGACTGCAATATGTCCTCTTCTGACACGTCAAAGCGGGCAAGCTCGTCCTGTGGCAGATAGATACGGTCGCGGCGCGCATCCTCGCCCACGTCGCGTATGATATTGGTAAGCTGGAACGCAAGTCCCAGATCTTGCGCGTATTTCAAGGTATCTGAATTACGATAGCCAAAAATCTCGGCGGAACATAAACCTACCACACTCGCCACATGGTAGCAGTAAAGCCGCAGGGTATCGAAATCGGCATAGCGGTTATGGGTCAGATCCATTTCCATGCCGTCTATGATTTCATTCAGTCGCCCAGCAGTGAGGTTGAACGTTTTGGCTACGGCAGCCAGTGCCTTTGCTACCGGATGGCTGGGCTTTGCACCGTGCTCTTCGCTGAAAATGGCAGCGACCTCTTGCCGCCACCACGCCAGCTTCGCGTGCGCTACTGCCGCATCGGTGCATTCATCCACCACATCATCCACCTCGCGGCAGAAAGCATAGAGCGCGGTAATGGCGCGGCGTTTTTCCAGCGGCAGATAGAGAAAGCTGTAATAGAAACTGGAGCCGCTCTGAACAGCTTTCTGCTGGCAATACTGATCTGGAGTCATGATAAATTATCTGAAAAAAGCCGCCGACAAACTGCTGAGTGCAATAGGAAGATCTTCGTAATGATCAATTCAAGTTCCATTTTATTGATGACACTTCACTGATACCCTCATTCGTTCGAGCTGGAATTGGAATAACAAGTGGCGACAAATCGGCACGTATCAATGAATCTCCAAACGGCCCACAATTTACAGGAATTTATGGGGAGCGTGTGAGCGAATTAAAAATTCACTATCTTGCTCGCTGCAATAAAAACCCCGCCGAAGCGGGGTTTTTATTGCTGACTTTATAAGCCCGGTTGCGGACTTTACATGTCCATACCGCCCATGCCACCCATACCGCCCATACCACCCATGCCACCAGCTGCACCAGAGTCTTCCTTAGGAAGTTCTGCCACCATGGCGTCAGTAGTGAGCATCAGGCTTGCCACTGAAGCCGCATTTTGCAAGGCATAGCGCGTGACCTTGGTCGGATCGAGTACACCCATTTCCACCATGTCGCCGTATTCGCCAGTAGCAGCGTTGTAACCGAAGTTACCCTTGCCTTCTACCACCTTGTTGATCACCACTGAAGGCTCGTCACCACAGTTGATCACAATCTGGCGTAGTGGTTCTTCCAGCGCACGCAGAACAATCTTGATGCCAGAATCCTGGTCGTGATTATCGCCCTTGATTTTGGCCACTGCAGTACGAGCACGCAGCAACGCCACGCCACCGCCGGGGACAATCCCTTCTTCCACTGCGGCACGAGTTGCATGCAGCGCGTCTTCAACACGCGCTTTCTTCTCTTTCATTTCAACTTCAGTAGCAGCGCCAACTTTTATCAGTGCTACACCGCCAGCCAGCTTCGCCACACGTTCCTGCAACTTTTCTTTGTCGTAGTCGCTGGTGGCTTCTTCGATTTGGGCGCGGATTTGCTTGACCCGGCCTTCAATAGTTTTAGCATCGCCAGCACCGTCGATGACAGTGGTTTCTTCCTTGCCCACTTCAATACGCTTGGCTTGACCCAATTCTTTCAGCGTGGCTTTCTCCAGCGACAGACCCACTTCCTCGGCAATCACGGTGCCGCCGGTAAGAATAGCGAGGTCTTCCAGCATGGCCTTACGGCGATCGCCGAAGCCCGGTGCTTTGACTGCGCAGGTTTTAAGAATGCCGCGGATATTGTTCACCACCAGAGTTGCAAGCGCTTCGCCGTCTACATCCTCAGCGATGATCAACAATGGTTTACCAGCCTTGGCTACTTGCTCCAGTATTGGCAGCAGATCACGGATGTTGGAGACCTTCTTGTCGTGCAGCAAAATATAGGGGTTTTCCAGTAGCGCGATTTGCCGATCCGGGGTGTTGATGAAATAGGGTGAGAGATAGCCGCGATCAAACTGCATCCCTTCAACCACTTCCAGCTCGTTTTGCAAGCCAGAGCCGTCTTCCACTGTTATCACGCCTTCCTTGCCGACTTTTTCCATAGCATCAGCGATGATCTTGCCGATTTCAGCGTCTGAGTTGGCGGAAATGCTACCTACCTGCGCGATTTCCTTACCAGTGGTGCAGGGCTTGGAAAGTTTCTTCAGTTCTTCAACTGTAGCGGCCACGGCTTTGTCGATACCACGCTTCAGGTCCATGGGGTTCATCCCGGCGGCGACAAATTTCATGCCTTCCTTGACGATGGATTGCGCCAGTACGGTGGCGGTGGTGGTGCCGTCGCCAGCCACATCGGAAGTCTTGCTTGCCACTTCCTTCACCATTTGCGCACCCATGTTTTCGAACCTGTCTTTCAGTTCAATTTCCTTCGCTACTGAAACGCCATCCTTGGTGATAGTAGGAGCACCATAAGAGCGCTCAAGTACTACGTTACGGCCTTTTGGCCCCAAGGTAACTTTGACTGCATCGGCCAGAATGTTGACCCCAGCCACCATTCTGTGGCGGGCTGAATCACCAAATTTTACGTCTTTTGCTGCCATGATCTTTCTCCTAATTTCCAGAAATATTGTTTAAGGTCGTAGCTGACGCGATTAGCCTTCAACCACGCCCATGATGTCTTCTTCGCGCATCACCAGGAGTTCTTCTCCTTCGACTTTCACTGTCTGCCCAGAGTATTTGCCGAACAGCACTCTGTCGCCGACTTTCACATCCAGCACACGGATTTTGCCGTCGTCACCTACTTTGCCATTACCCACGGCAATGATTTCGCCTTGGTCTGGTTTTTCTGCAGCACTGTCTGGGATGACGATACCGGATGCGGTCTTGCGTTCTTCTTCCAGCCGCTTGACAATAACGCGGTCATGTAACGGACGAATCTGCATATTTTTCTCCTATTTAAGATTAACACCATGAAATCTCTTGGAAAGCCGATATCCTATATACGGATTCTTCAGAGGTTATTACAAAAACATGATTTAGCACTCACTGCCAACGAGTGCTAATAATAGTGTTAACTACCGGAAATTTCAAGTAGATGAGTAACAAAAACTTGCTGGAACGCAGTTTGAAGGCAGTCTGGCACCCTTGTACCCAGATGAAACAGCATGAAATGCTGCCGCTCATTCCTATTGCTCGGGGCGAAGGGGTATGGCTGCATGATTTTGATGGCGGGCGCTACCTTGATGCTATCAGCTCCTGGTGGGTTAATTTGTTTGGCCACGCCAATCCGCGCATCAATGCGGCCATCTGCGATCAACTGAACAGGCTGGAGCATGTCATGCTTGCGGGTTTCACGCACGAACCGGTGGTGCAATTGTCAGAGCGTCTGAGCAAACTTGCGCCGGGCAAACTTGGCCATTGTTTCTATGGCAGTGATGGCGCATCGGCTACCGAAATCGCACTAAAAATGAGTTTTCATTACTGGCACAACAGCGGTCATCCTGGCAAAACCGGCTTTGTCAGTTTGCAAAATGGCTATCATGGCGAAACTCTGGGCGCATTAGCAGTCACCGATGTGGCGCTGTTCCGGGAAACCTACGCGCCACTACTGCGTCACAGCGCACATGTCCTCACCCCCGACTGGCGGTATGCGGCAGCGGGAGAATCTCCCGGGAATTACGCGCTACGTGCTGCTGCTGAATTGGAAGATCATCTTGCCAGGTACCATGCTGGGATTGCTGCGTTGATTGTCGAACCACTGGTGCAAGGTGCAGCGGGCATGGGCATGTATCATCCTGACTATCTCAAGCTTGCGCGTGAGATATGCGACAAATACCAGGTACATCTGATCGCCGACGAAATCGCGGTAGGCTTCGGTAGAACCGGAACCCTGTTTGCCTGTGAACAAGCGAATATCGCACCGGACTTTTTGTGTCTGGCAAAAGGTCTGAGCGGCGGCTATCTGCCGCTGTCCGTGGTGATGACCACCGATGAGGTTTACCAGGCGTTTTATCATGACGATACCGCGCGCGGCTTTTTGCATTCGCATACTCACTCCGGTAATGCGCTCGCCTGCCGTGCGGCACTTGCCACCTTGGATATTTTCGAGCATGATGAAACCATTGCCGTGAACCGTGTTAAAGCGGACTATCTCAACCGAGTAGCGCAACCGCTTAGATCTCACCCCAAGGTAAAGAACTTCCGAAACTGCGGCATGATCTGGGCGTTTGAAGTGGAAACCAGCGATCCCGCATTTGCCGGAGAATTCTTCCGGGCAGCAAGCAAGCAGGAATTATTGTTACGCCCACTGGGGAATACCGTCTATTTCATGCCGCCATATGTGATTAATGAGCAGGAGATGGACTTGCTGGTGGCAGGAACTTTGCGGGCGTTGGATTCATGGGCATCTCATGCTGACAAATTACGATTGTAGGAAATCATGCAACTGACCTTTCTAGGTGCGGCCGGTGAAGTCACCGGCTCAAGCTATCTGGTCGAGACTGGCGATGTGCGCTTCCTGGTAGATTGCGGCATGTTTCAGGGCGGGCGCGAAGCGGAGCGCAAGAACCGCGCAGCTTTTGGTTTCAACCCCGAGACGCTCGACTTTGTTCTGCTCACTCACGCGCATATTGACCATTCCGGGTTACTGCCGCGACTAGGGGCGCTGGGTTTTAGAGGTCCGGTCTACACGACCATCGCGACCAGCGATCTGCTCAAGGTGATGCTCAAGGATAGTGCGCATATCCAGGAGAAAGAAGCTGAGTGGCAAAACAAGATGGACTACCGCGATCGCCGCAAGCTGCTCCATGAAGCTGCGCCACTTTATACCGTCACTCAAGCTGAGACGTTTCTCAAACAAGTAAAAGGCATTGATTACAATGCAGAAATCATGCCCCATCCATCAGTGCGTTGCATGTTTCGCGATGCCGGACACATTCTGGGTTCCGCCATCATCGAAGTATGGGTAAATTCCGGTAAGGATCAGAAAAAAATAGTGTTCTCCGGCGATCTGGGGCAGCCAGGTCATCCCATCGTGCGCGACCCTACACCCATTCAACAGGCCGATGTGCTAGTGATAGAGTCAACCTATGGCAACCGTCTGCACCGAAGCATGACGGACACGCTGGACGAACTGGTTCACGCTGTTAACGATACACTGGAGCGCAAAGGCGGCAATGTGATTGTGCCCGCTTTCACCGTAGGCCGCACCCAGGATCTACTGTTTCTGCTGGTTGACCTCTATCGCCAAGGCAGGCTCAGAGAGATGGATATTTATGTAGATTCACCCATGGCTCTGGCTGCAACAGACATTACGCTGAAGCACGTGGAACTGCTCGACAAAGAGACCGTCAGCACAATGCAGTGGCTAATCCAGAATGGCGGAAAGCCGCGTATCCGTTTTGTGCAGGATGTCGAAGAATCGATACAGCTCAATAACGTGAAGCACGGCGCAATTATTATTTCAGCCAGCGGTATGTGTGATGCCGGACGCATTAAGCATCATCTCAAATATAATTTGGGCAGGCCGGAATGCAGCATCCTCATCACAGGTTTCCAGGCTGCGGGGACATTGGGGAGGCGACTGGTAGATAAAGCCAAATACGTAAAAATTTTTGGTCAAGAAATACCGGTGCAGGCAGATATTTATACCATCGGCGGCCTCTCGGCTCATGCCGATCAGGCGGGCTTAATGGGCTGGCTAAGGCATTTCCACGCTGCTCCTGAGAAAACCTTTGTGGTGCATGGCGAGTCGATCAGCGCCGCAACTTTGGCTGAGGCGATCCGGCAGCAATTGCAATGGAACGTAAGCGTCCCGGCTCAGCTTGCATCGGTTACGTTTTAACCCAGATAATCCATTGGGACGTGAGATGATGGTGAGGCAGGGTGCGAGGTAGTTTTGCTGGTTGGGAGCAGTCCATAGCTGGCCTATGCGCCGGGCAAGCAGCAGAAATGCCGCAAGCTGACCGCCAGCACTCGCGTAGGTTCAAAGAGCCGCCTAATGGATTACCTGGGTTTAAGGGTGCCTCTAATAATTCTGAGATACAAACAAGACAAGGCGGGAACAAAAATTATAGATGCAGCATATTGATGGATATTTAAGGGAACATTTTTTGCGAGCGACGAAGTGTCACTAATGAAATGGAACTGGTATTAGAGGTGGCCTTGAATATGACCAGATTCAAACTTGCTGCCGTCTTGTGTTCTGTGCTTGTCGCCGCCGCGCCGTTGCCAGCAGCTTCACAAAACCTGCCAAGCCTCATCGACCAGATGCTCAAGCAGGCAGGCATCCCAGAATCTGCCGCCGCTATTTATGTTCACGAGATCGGTGCAGCGCAGTCGCTTATTGCTGTCAACGCTGATACGGCGATGAATCCGGCATCGGCAATGAAACTTGTTACCACTTTTGCCGGACTGGAGTTGCTGGGGCCAGCTTATACCTGGAAGACCGAGTTATACGCCAACGGCGTTATAGAAGGCGACACGTTGCGCGGTGATCTGGTGATCAAGGGCTATGGTGATCCCAGACTCAATCTGGAGAATTTCTGGCTACTCACTCGCCGGCTGCGTCAGGCTGGAGTGCGTGAAATCACCGGAGACCTGGTACTGGACAGCAGCTATTTCGATGTGGTTAACGGTGACCCGGCAGCTTTTGACGGCAAACCTTACCGTACTTACAACACGGCTCCCGAAGCATTGCTGGTGAATTACCGGATGCTGATGCTACGTCTGATCCCGCACCCCCAAAGCAAAACCGTTCGAGTGATCATCGACCCTCTACCGGAATCACTGGATCTCAACAATAACCTGAAACTCACCAACGCTAAATGTAATGAGTGGCGCGATGCGCTTGGCGCCGATATTCGTGCTGATGTCAGCGGCAACGCCCGCACTTCGGTCACACTTAATGGCAGCTATGCTATCGACTGCGGCGAAAAAAACCTGTTTCTCAGTCTGCACGACAGCCCCACTTATACTTTCAATCTGTTCCGCCAATTATGGATGGAACAGGGTGGGATATTGCGCGGCAAGGTTCGCACCGGTACCGTGCCGGAAGGAGTGACACCACTGGAAACTCATCAATCTCCCCCGCTTGCTGAAATCATTCGCGACATCAACAAGTCCAGCAACAACGTCACCGCGCGGCAACTGTATCTCGCCTTGGGAGTGGCCAGCAGCGAGGCACCGGCCACACTCACCAAATCGAACGCGGCCATCAGACAGTGGCTCACTTCCAAACGACTGAATTTTCCTGAACTGATCATGGAAAATGGCTCGGGACTATCACGTAATGAACGTATCAGCGCAGGTCATCTGGGCGAGCTTCTGCTTGCCGCGTTTCAGAGTCCGGTCATGCCGGAATTCGTTTCATCGCTACCGATTTCGGCAGTGGACGGCACCATGAAAAAACGTTCTAACGGTACCGCCGTTGCCGGGCAGGCACATATTAAGACCGGTTTACTGGATAATGTGAAGTCAATGGCAGGTTACGTGCTCGACAAATCAGGTCGGCGTATAGTCGTGGTTTTTTTCGTCAATCATCCCCGCTCTGCAAGCACACAGCCCGCGATGGATATGCTGCTGCACTGGGTTTATGCAAGACCGTGATAAGTCCCAAATGAACTGAAAGAGGATCGCTGGGTAGATGCTCGGTGGAACGTGCCTGCGAAGGATTTGTTCAAGGGGGCCACAGGAACTGCTTGCTACTCAACTTTGCTGTCCAGTCCACCCTCGGCAATTTCCGCCGCCCGCAGCAGTGCTTTGGCTTTATTCTGGGTCTCGATCCATTCGCTTTGCGGCACAGAATCGGCAACAATACCAGCACCTGCCTGCACGTGCAGCATGCCGTCCTTGATTACACCGGTGCGGATGGCGATGGCCAAGTCCATATCGCCGTTGAATCCCAGATAGCCTACCGCGCCGGCGTAAATGCCGCGCTTGGAGATTTCCAGTTCATCAATAATTTGCATCGCCCGCACCTTGGGTGCGCCACTCACAGTGCCTGCCGGGAAAGTGGCGCGCAGTACATCCATTGCATTCAGACCGGGTTTGAGTTTTCCATCCACGTTGGAAACAATATGCATGACGTGTGAATAATTCTCGATTTGCATGTTCTCGGTGACTTTCACCGTACCGGTCTGGGCAACGCGTCCGACATCGTTGCGACCCAGATCCATCAGCATCACGTGCTCCGCGCGTTCCTTTGGGTCAGCCAGCAGATCGGCAGCGAGTGTCGCGTCTTCCTGTGCAGTTTTGCCGCGTGGACGAGTGCCGGCGATGGGGCGCACCGAGACGGTATCGCCTTCCAGGCGCACCAGAATTTCCGGCGATGCGCCGACCACATGAAACTCGCCAAAGTGGTAATAAAACATGTATGGCGAAGGGTTAAGGCTGCGCAGCGCGCGATATAGCGCCAGTGGTGATGCAGCGTAAGGCTTGCTGGTACGTTGCGACAGCACCACCTGCATGATGTCGCCGTCAAAAATATAACGTTTGGCGCACTTTACCGCAGCGATGAAATCAGTTTCACTGAATTCAGATACAGCCACGCCTGGCCTGACTGGTGTTGCTAGCGGAATTTCCAGCGGTTGACGTAGCAGAGAGAGTAGTTCCTTCAGGCGTGTTTGTGCGGCCCGGTATGCATCTGTCCTGCCTGGATCAGCATAAATAATGAGATAGAGTTTGCCGGAAAGATTATCCATCACCGCCAACTCTTGGGATAGCAGCAACAATATATCCGGAGTATTGAGCGTATCGGGCCGGGCATGACCAGCAAGCTTGTGTTCGATATAACGTACCGTGTCGTAAGCGAAATAACCTGCCAGACCGCCGCAGAAACGCGGCAAGCCAGGGTACGGTGCTGCTTTGAAGTGCGACAGATAGGATTCAACGAAAGCCAGTGGGTCATCCACCTCGACTGGCTGCGACCCTGCGCCATCAATGAGACTGACGCAGTTACCACGTGCTTCGATACGGGTTGCGGCAGGCAGGCCGATGAAAGAGTAGCGCCCGAAGCGCTCACCACCCTGTACCGACTCCAGCAGGTACGAATAAGGCTGGTTAGCCAACTTGAGATAAACCGACAACGGAGTGTCGAGATCGGAGAAGGTTTCCAATACCACTGGAATACGGTTGTAGCCCTGCGCCACAAGGCAGTCGAATTCAATTTCAGTCATGATTTTACTCCACACACAAAACAGGAAAGGAAGAAAATACGTAGTACGCTAGTCGGGTAAGTTCTGGGGGGTCAATATTACTGGATAACTCTGTCCTTCCGGTACTTTGTTGCGCTATCAGGAACGTCGTGGCGAGCTTCGCTGGTAGTCGATATTTCAGGGTGCTGTACGGGCGGATGCTCGTTATGACTCTTTCGCCAGGTGCCAGTGACGTGGCATATATGGCCAAAGTATGCCGCCAACAGTATGGCTGCGATAGTGAGAAGAAAAAGGTATAATTAAAAAAATGTAGAAAAAGCGGCGCGCGAAAGTGGCGGAATTGGTAGACGCACCAGATTTAGGTTCTGGCGCCGAAAGGTGTGGGGGTTCGAGTCCCCCCTTTCGCACCAGAGAACTGCAGGTTGTAAGCGGTATTGCGTGCGATGTCGTTGCCGCGCTTTTCTCTGGTCGTTGTGACGTTGCGTGAATGAGTTTCTTGCAAGACTCTCCGCCTGAGCTGAATTAACTGCCGTATCGGATAGATGGAGACAGGAGGCCATTGCTGGCAAATGCGTGAGGTGTAGCCGGGAAAGCTGAGTTAGTAAAGGATTAAGCCCATGCCGCCGCCACTTTGATGTCGAAGTTCCTGCGACAGGTGTTTGTGCATTTTATTTCAAAAATAGTTTTGTAGGAAGCTCGAATGTTATCCATCAGTCAGGAAATATGATGCAACCGAATATAGAAAATCTTGGTGCGCTGGAGCGCCGTCTGAGTGTTTCGGTTCCCCTTGAAACAATTGAGACGGAAATGGAAAGTCGCCTGAAGCGCATTGCGCGTACGGCAAAAATACCTGGTTTTCGTCCCGGTAAAGTACCGATGAAAATTGTTCTGCAACAATATGGCCCACAGGTGCGTCATGAGGTGCTGGGCGATGTGCTGCAGAAAAGTTTTAATCAGGCTTTACGTGAGCAGAACCTGCGGATCGCAGGCTCCCCGCGCTTTGAACCGAAAGTGGCAGCAGAGAGTGCTTCCGAGTTTGAGTTCAACGCAATCTTTGAAGTCTATCCCGATGTAGTGCTGGGTGACTTGAGCGCGGTCGGCGTTGAACAGCCCGTGGTTGAGGTTGCTCCCGCTGATGTCGATAAAACTCTGGAGGTGGTGCGCAAACAACAGGTTCGGTACCATCCGGTAGAGCGGCCAGCTGTTGTGGGTGATCAAGCCGACATCGACTATCGCGGTATCATTGATGGAATGGAATTTGCTGGCGGCAAAGCCGAGGGCTTTACTCTGGTGCTGGGCGAGGGCCGATTTCTAAAGGATTTTGAGGAACCGCTCATCGGCATGAGCGTAGGACAGAGTAAATCCTTTGAAGTAACCTTTCCAGCGGACTATCATGGAAAAGACGTCGCCGGAAAAACCGCCACATTCGAGGTGAAGCTTAACGGGGTGAAAGCACCGGAATTACCGGAAGTAGATGCTGAATTTGCCAGATTGTTGGGTGTTGCCGATGGCGATACCGAAAGAATGCGTGGTGAAATCAAAGCGAATCTTGAGCGGGAAATATTTAAACGTACAAAGGCGAAAATCAAGGCACAGGTGATGGAGGCGTTGCTTGATGCCACTAAGATCGAAGCACCCGGGGTCTTGGTCGAGCAGGAGTTTGAGCGGTTAATGCAGAATGCGCGTAGCGACCTTGAGACGCGTGGTGTGAAGGCTGCGGATATTGCGTTGCCGCAGGACGTGTTTCGGGAGCAGGCGCGTCGTCGTGTGTGCCTAGGGCTAATTCTTGCCGAACTGATAAAGATGCATAATCTGCATACCAAACCTGAGCAGGTGCGTGGGGTAGTCGAGGATTTGGCGCAGAGTTACGAGAATCCAGGTGAGGTAGTCAAATGGCATTACTCTTCACCGGATCGCCTTAACGAGATTGAGTCGGCGGTATTGGAAGACAACGTGGTGGCATGGGTATTGGAAAGAGTCACAGTAGTAGATAAGGCGATGACTTTCGACGAATTGATGGGGAAGCCTTGATATGAATTTCTCCATGGTATATCTAGAAATTTAAAGTTCCAGATAAGACGAAACGGGAACAAAAAATGTAGCTGCGGCATATGGCTGATATGTAATTCCAAATTCAGTTCGAAAGTGAACGAGGCGATGACGAACCAACGCCGCAGACAGTACCCCGAGAGAATTCCCTTCGGGGCGAATAGTACGGTCGAGTGCGAGTGAGGATATCAACGAAGTGTCGCTAGTGAGATTGGAATAAGGAAACATTTTTTGTGAACAACAAAATATCGTAACGAAATTCGGATTTCTAAAGGTGGACATATGATGCAGCAGCTTAACTGGGAACAGCGTAACCACGACCCGAAGAATTTGGGCCTGATCCCAATGGTGGTTGAAACCAGTGGGCGTGGCGAACGTGCTTATGATATCTATTCCCGCCTGTTGAAAGAGAGAGTGATATTTCTGGTGGGGCCGGTTACCGAGGTTTCTGCCAATCTGATCGTGGCGCAACTGCTGTTTCTAGAGTCAGAAAACTCCGATAAGGATATTCATTTTTATATTAACTCCCCCGGCGGGGTGGTGTCAGCCGGGATGGCAATTTACGATACCATGCAATATATCAAACCTGATGTCAGTACGTTATGCATAGGTCAAGCGGCGAGCATGGGTTCCCTGTTATTGGCAGCCGGAACAAATGGCAAGCGTTTTTGCCTGCCTAATTCGCGTGTCATGATTCATCAGCCGATGGGAGGCTTCCAGGGGCAGGCTTCTGACATTGAGATTCACGCCAGGGAAATTCTATTTCTTAAAGGCCGGCTGAACGAAATTCTGGCAAAGCACACGGGTCAAAGCATACAGTCGATCGAGAAAGATACGGATCGTGATAATTTTCTCAGTGCGGAAGAGTCGGTAAAGTATGGTCTGATCGATGCAGTGCTGGCCAATAGAGATGTGAATCCTGGTTGAGGTCTGCCAGAGCTTGGGTTAGGGGGTTCAATATTTAGTTACGGGCACTCTGGCCCGGATGAGGCGGAATAAAATTATGTCAGACAAAATTGGCGGCGAAAAACTTCTTTATTGTTCCTTCTGTGGCAAGAGTCAGCATGAAGTGAAGAAGCTTATTGCTGGTCCGTCAGTATTCATTTGCGATGAATGTATCGAGCTTTGCAACGATATCATTCGTGAGGAAATACAGGGAGCCGAAGCCACTAAACTGACCAAGTCGGACTTGCCGGTGCCGCGCGAAATCTGCCAGATTCTCGATCAATATGTGATTGGCCAAGAACCAGCAAAAAAAATTCTATCGGTGGCGGTGTACAACCACTACAAGCGCCTACGCAACCTGGTCAAGGCTGGCGAAGCTGATGACATCGAGTTGGCGAAAAGCAACATCCTATTGATTGGCCCCACCGGTTCCGGCAAGACACTGCTGGCACAGACGTTGGCACGCTTGCTGAATGTGCCATTTGTGATGGCCGACGCCACTACCCTGACCGAAGCGGGTTATGTCGGCGAGGATGTGGAAAACATTATCCAGAAATTGCTGCAAAAATGTGATTATGATGCGGAGAAGGCCCAGCAGGGGATTGTCTATATCGACGAGATCGACAAGATTTCACGCAAATCAGATAACCCGTCAATCACGCGAGATGTTTCGGGTGAGGGGGTACAGCAAGCGTTATTGAAGCTGATCGAGGGTACGGTCGCATCGGTACCGCCTCAAGGGGGACGCAAACATCCCAATCAGGAATTTGTTCAGGTGGATACCACTAATATTCTGTTCATTTGTGGTGGTGCATTCGACGGACTTGACAAGGTGATACGCGCGCGCACTGAGAAGGGTGGTATAGGTTTTGGTGCCGATGTGAAAAGTCGTGACAATCGCAAGGACATTGGTGCAGTGCTACGGGGAGTGGAACCGGAAGATCTCATCAAGTATGGCCTGATTCCGGAATTTGTCGGGCGCCTGCCTGTGGTTGCGACACTGAATGAGCTGGATGAGCCAGCCCTGATTCAGATTCTGACTGAACCCAAGAATGCACTTACCAAGCAGTATCAGAAAATGTTCAGCATGGAAGGCGGCGTCGATCTGGAATTTCGTGAACAGGCGCTCAAGGCTATTGCCAAGAAGGCACTCGCACGTAAAACTGGTGCGCGTGGCCTGCGTTCGATTCTGGAAAACACTCTGCTGGATACCATGTTCGACCTTCCCTCGCTGGAGAATGTCGTCAAGGTAGTGATTGATCACGGCGCGGTTGGTGGTGATATCAAACCAATTCTGATTTACGCGGATCAACCCAAGGTAGCCAAGGGTTTTTAAGGCACCGTGTTGAACGCTACCTGACTCACCAGCTTGAATTTCTGCACGGCATCCCCATAACGTTTTTATCAGTCTTTTATAGGTGAGCCGATATGTCTTCCCCAGTTAACGATCTCAATCAGGTATCACTACCATTACTGCCGTTGCGCGATGTGGTGGTGTTTCCGCATATGGTGATGCCGCTGTTTGTCGGGCGGCCAAAGTCGATCAAGGCACTGGAAGCTGCCATGGAGTCCAGCAAGAGTATTCTGCTGGTGGCGCAGAAATCGGCTGCCAAAGATGATCCCGCTCCCGAAGACCTTTACAGTGTCTGCAGTGTCGCCAATCTGCTGCAAATGCTCAAGTTACCAGATGGCACCGTCAAAGTGCTGGTGGAGGGCAGTCGCCGCGCCCGCATCCTGGAGGTGATTGACGTCGACACACATTTTTCCGGTCAGGCCGTGTTGCTCCCGTCCGATGCAGTCGATGGTCACGAAGTCGAAGGGATGCGCCGCGCGATGCTGGCGCAGTTCGACCAATATGTGAAACTCAATAAGAAAATCCCACCTGAAATCCTGACTTCGCTTGGCGGTATCGACGAGGCAGGGCGTCTGGCTGACACTATCGCCGCGCATTTGCCATTGAAGCTTGAACAGAAGCAAGAGGTACTGGAAATCTTTGATGTACCGAAGCGCTTGGAACATCTGCTGGGATTGCTTGAAACTGAATTGGACATACTTCAGGTGGAAAAACGCATCCGTGGCCGGGTCAAGCGCCAGATGGAGAAAAGCCAGCGCGACTACTATCTCAACGAGCAGGTGAAAGCCATCCAGAAAGAATTGGGTGAGGGCGAGGATGGGGCTGATCTGGAAGAAATCGACAAGAAGATCAAGGCCGCGCAAATGTCCAAAGAGGGTCTTGGCAAGGCCGAAGCGGAGCTGAAAAAACTACGCTTGATGTCGCCCATGTCAGCTGAAGCCACTGTGGTACGCAACTATATTGATGCACTGGTAGCGTTGCCGTGGAAGAAAAAAAGTAAAATCGGCAAGGATTTGCATGCTGCCGAAGCTGTGCTGGAACAGGATCATTACGGTCTGGACAAGGTTAAGGAACGTATCGTTGAATATCTGGCGGTGCAACAGCGCGTAGATAAACTGAAGGCGCCGATTCTCTGCCTGGTAGGTCCGCCCGGTGTGGGCAAGACCTCATTGGGGCAATCCATTGCTCGTGCCACCAACCGCAAGTTTGTGCGTATGTCCCTGGGTGGCGTGCGTGACGAAGCTGAGATACGCGGTCACAGGCGTACCTATATCGGCTCAATGCCCGGCAAAATTTTGCAGAATATGACTAAAGTCGGCGTCAAGAATCCACTTTTTCTGCTGGACGAAGTGGACAAAATGGGTATGGACTTCCGGGGCGACCCGTCGTCTGCATTGCTGGAAGTGCTTGATCCTGAGCAGAATAATTCATTCGTAGATCATTACATCGAGGTTGAATATGACTTATCCGATGTCATGTTTGTCGCTACTGCCAACACCCTGAACATACCGGCTGCACTGCTGGACCGGATGGAAGTGATCAGACTGTCGGGCTATACCGAGGATGAGAAACTCAATATTGCAACGCGTTACCTGCTACCCAAGCAGATGAAAAATAACGGTCTGAAAGAGAATGAATTGGCAGTATCCAGCTCTGCACTACGTGATATCACTCGTTATTACACGCGTGAGGCTGGGGTGCGTGCGATGGAGCGGGAAATCTCAAAAATTTGCCGTAAAGTGGTGAAATCCTTGTTGTTCAAGGATGGTCAGAAAAAGATTGTGGTCACTGCGCGTAACCTGGAAAAATATCTTGGGGTGCAGCGTTATACCTATGGTATTGCCGAGGAAAAAAATCAGGTAGGGCAGGTTACTGGCCTGGCATGGACCGAGGTGGGCGGAGAATTGTTGACCATCGAGGCGGTAGCGCTGCCGGGCAAAGGCAATATCCTGCGCACCGGTTCCTTGGGAGACGTCATGAAGGAGTCGGTGGAGGCCGCCCGCTCGGTAGTGCGTGCACGCGCCAGCCGGCTCGGGATCAGGGATGATACCTTTGAGAAAACCGATATTCATGTGCACGTGCCGGAGGGAGCAACCCCAAAGGATGGCCCTTCTGCTGGCGTTGCCATGACCACAGCACTGGTTTCTGCGTTGACTGGAATCCCGGTGCGTGCCGACGTGGCGATGACCGGAGAAATCACCTTGCGTGGCGAGGTACTGGCAATCGGCGGCCTCAAGGAGAAGCTGCTGGCGGCGCATCGCGGTGGGATCAAGATGGTGCTGATCCCGGAGGAAAACGTCAAAGATCTGGCCGAGATACCAGAAAACATCAAGAACCGGCTGGACATTCAGCCCGTGAAATGGATAGACCAAGTGCTCGATCTGGCGCTGGAGCGCAAGCCGGAAGCGCTTCCGGCCACCAACTCTCCCGCGCCGCTGCCGGCGGCGGATGGCAAGGTGGTCAACGCTGTTATCAAGCATTAAGGAGAGGGAGCGGGAGCCTCTGAACAAAGGGCTCCAGTTTCGCGGCAACTCAGTGTTCACTCTCCCTGTGGCATCAGACTGCAGGGAGTAAGTACCCGCTTACTTACTCCATACTTCCAGAGAAATGCAACTAATCGTCATCAGCGGTCTCGCGGGTTCAGGCAAGAGCATCGCGCTCGCCGTGCTGGAGGACAGCGGCTATTATTGTGTGGACAATCTCCCGGCCAATCTACTGCAACAGGTGACGCTCTATCTGAAGCAATCCGGTCATCCACGCGTAGCGGTCAGCATCGACGCCCGTAGCCGTGAGACCCTGCACCTGCTGCCGCAGCAGTTGGCTGATTTGCGGGAGCAGCAGATGGACGTGCGCCTGTTGTTTCTGGAAACCAGGAGCGACGTGCTGTTAAAGCGTTTTTCCGAGACTCGCCGCCGCCATCCCCTGAGTGACGGATGCCTGACTCTGTCTGAATGTATCCAGTTGGAGCGGGAAATGCTGGAAGAAATACATGATCTGGCACACCGCATCGACACCAGTGACTTGAGCGCCAGCAAATTACATGGCTGGATCAAGGATTTCATCGGCCTCGACCGTTCGCGTCTGACGCTGTTGTTTCAATCCTTCGGTTTCAAGCACGGCGTTCCACTGGATGCCGACATGGTGTTCGATGTGCGCTGCCTACCCAATCCGTACTACGAGGCACAGCTGCGATTACTTACGGGCAAGGATGAGGCGGTGATCGAATTTCTTTCCAGGGATGGTAATGTCAACCGCATGTTCAGTGATATTAAACGGTTTGTCGACGACTGGTTGCCTTGTTTCATCAGCGATAACCGTAACTATCTGACCGTGGCCATCGGTTGCACCGGTGGACGGCACCGCTCGGTATATTTCACCGAACACTTGGCGCAGTATTTCACATTACAGAACCAGGTATTGGTGCGGCACCGTGATTTGAGCGCCTGAGCAAAACCATTTTCGCCGGAAAGCGGATATCGAATGACACCCGCAGATGCCGATCCGGTGATAGCATTACCAACAGCTAACCAGCAAAGTAGAAGGGCGCCTCTAAAAATTCAAAGCTCTAAACAAGACGAGGCGGAAACAAAAAATGTAGACGCAGCATATGGCTGATATGTAAGGAAACATTTTTTGTGAGCGACAAAGTATTGTGACGAAATCTGGATTTTTAGAGGTGCTCAGAAATGAATCCATCACAGACCATCACCTTGGCTTACACCGGCGCATCCGGCATGCCCTACGGCATACGCCTGCTGGAATTGTTGCTGGCCAGCGGCAATCGTGTTTACCTGCTGTATTCGCAGGTAGCGCAGATCGTCGCGCAGCAGGAAATGCAATTGGCACTGCCATCGCGTGCCAAAGAAGTGGAAGAGCTATTCAGTCGCCGGTTTAACGCTGCCGCTGGTCAGTTGCGCGTATTTGGGCGCGAGGAATGGTTTGCGCCGGTAGCCTCCGGCTCCAATCCGGCGGATGCGATGGTAGTTTGCCCCTGCACCATGGGGACGTTGGCCGCCATCGCTGCGGGGTTGAGTCAGAATCTAATCGAGCGTGCGGCGGATGTAATGCTGAAGGAAAATCGTAAGCTCATCCTGGTGCCACGTGAGACGCCATTTTCCATCATCCATCTGGAAAATATGCTCAAGCTTGCGCGCAGCGGTGCGGTGATCTTGCCCGCCAACCCGGGTTTTTACCATCATCCCGAGACAGTACAGGATGTGGTGGATTTCGTCGTGGCGCGCATCCTGGATCATCTGGGTGTTGCGCATACGCTGTTGCCGCGCTGGGGTGAGGAATGACTCCAGTCCCATTTCATCAGTGACACTTTGTTGATATCCTCACTCACGCCTCGTCGTACTATTAGTACTGTCTGCGGCGTTCGTTCGTCATCGCCTCGTTTCACTTTCGAACTGGAACTGGAATAACGCTGCTACCAGCGCCATGCTACTTCAGGGCATGCGCCGCTGCACACTCCTCATTGGAAATTGCAACCAGCCCGCCATCAGTCATCCGGTAGATCCCCGCTTCAGTTACGATGAAATCCATTGCAATGTCATGCGGTTGAGGGTGTATGCTATTCAGTCGCAGAATTTCAAACGCCACGCCGATAGTCAGCGGACGCGGACTGATGGCTGCTAGTGTGCGGTCGAAATAACCTCCCCCATAACCCAGCCGATAACCCTGCTGATCGAAGCCGAGCATCGGCATGATGATTGCGCCGACTGTCACCGTTTCGGTATTGTCAGGCACGGGAATCGAATAAGCGCCAGCTCTCATTGGCGCTTCTGGCCACCACCGGTGGAAGCATAGCGGTGCATCGTTTTCCTGCACTTCTGGCAGCGCCAGCGTCGCACCGTGCCCATGCAAAAAATTCATCGCCGGTCGCAGATCGTATTCGCTACGGTAAGGCCAGCAGAATCCCACGATACTTTTCCGCAGCTGCGGAAAGCCCTGTTCCAGCAAAGTGGTGATGGCCGCGCTCCAGCGACGATGATCTTCCGCCGCGACCGCTTCCCTGCGTGCCATCAATTTGGCACGTTGCTGCTTTCTCCATTCCTGCCAGTTTTTCATTTTTGCCGAGCTATGTGTGGGAATGATACGGAGTCGCAAATTATTTTTGAGGATAACAGGGATATTCACAGTTAACCACTCTGCATTATTCCAGATTGCTATGGAAACGGGAATAAGATGGTCAGGAGTCGCAGCCAACTGGGCCAGTATTTTCAGGGCGCCTCTAATACTTTATTATGAATGGGCAGCAGAAGTTTCCGTACTGGCGCGGGAATGGCCGCCCCCAGCGCATCCTCGAATGTCAGCCAGATTGCTCCGTTCTGCCTGGCGTTGGGAATGTGCGCGATGACTTGCAGTGGCTGTGGGTGAATGCGCAGCTTGAAATGGGTGAAGCTGTGATCGAACGGCGGCAGCTCCGCCAGCGGCTGCACTTTCAGGCCAAACTGCCGCGCACAGTAGGCGGCGGCATTTTCACCCGGCGGCATTTCCGGCAGGCACCGCAGCCCGCCCCAGATACCGGTGGGCGGGCGCTTCTCCAGCAATATTTCTCCGTGCCATAGTAGCAACAATAGCACGGTTTCTTTTTGCGGCAGCAGTTTGCGCGGCTTGGCAGTGGGCAGTTTGTCGACGCGCTTCTCCTTGAATGCAACGCAGTCCGGTTGCAGCGGACAGGCAGTGCACTGGGGTTTGCTGCGGGTACAGATGGTGGCGCCCAGATCCATCAGCGCCTGGGTGTAGCTTTCGATCTGTCCCTGGATTTTTTTCCTGGGGAGTAATTGTTCGGCTATCTGCCACAGTAAAGTCTCAGTCTTTCTTTCTCCGGGGTAGCCATCGATACCAAAGCAGCGGGCAAACACACGCTTGACGTTACCATCGAGTATCGCGCAATGCCCGCCATAAGCAAATGCCGCGATGGCGGCGGCGGTGGAGCGGCCGATGCCGGGGAGCTGCTGAATTATCGCCGGGTCGCGCGGAAATTCACCGCCATGATGGCTGACGATCAACTGCGCTGCTTGATGAAGATTCCTGCCGCGCGCGTAATAACCAAGGCCGCTCCATAGCGCCAGTACTTCGTCGAGAGGTGCCAGCGCAAGACTGTTGATATCGGGGAAGCGTTGCAGAAAGCGCAGATAATAAGGTATGACCGTGATCACCTGGGTCTGCTGCAGCATGATCTCAGACAGCCAGATAGCATACGGATCACGAGTATTCTGCCAGGGAAGATAGTGGCGACCGTGGAATTGTTGCCAGCGGATCAGTTTGGTGGCGAAGTTCACACGGGACAGGGTGAGCGGGATAAGAGTGGAGCGGGTGAAGGGAATCGAACCCTCATCGTAAGCTTGGGAAGCTTCTGCTCTGCCATTGAGCTACACCCGCAAGTGTGGCGATTTTACTTGCGTTGCCGATATTACTCAATCATTTGACGATTGCCCCAAGTTTGGACAAGGCTGGGGTAGCGGCGCGCTTCATGCTTTTTCTGCTTTTATGTGTAGCTGGGCAAGTAGTATCTTTCTGATCGCTCAAATCGTGGTCTGTCCCCTATGGTTCATGCCTACTGGCGTAGCTGGCCGCATGTACCGGAAAGTTATAACCACAGTCACATTGGCAGCTTCCAATGAGACGATATTTTCCTGTATTGCGGTGCCTCGGTTTTAGGAGACAAGTAATAAGTGTCATCAATGACAAATTTGGCTGCCATTATGTCTCGCATACCGCCAAGTCTTTCTATTGCTGTCAATTCACTGGCAATATCTTTATACAAGTTAGAGAAGCTATGGGTCGCGGGTTGTATGAAATCCGGCAAGGGAATTTTGAATTCAAACTCAGGAAATTGTGGTAATCCTTCCAGCGCAGCAACGGAATTGTAAATTTTCATCAGAAAACTAACCTGAACACCTTGGCCGGTATCAAGACCATAAACATGCTTTAGATTCCTCGATGCCTTATCAAGTTGTTTTTTCCATTTCTCAACCGACTTATTCGCGTCAGTTAGACCAGACTCATCGTATGCAATGCGTATTTCACGCAACAGTCCTCGAATGTCTTGAAAATCCTGAGTTTTTCTTAGTTCGCGCGCCGAAGATACAACCGATCGAACATCACCAGTTTGTGATGTAAGCCAAGCTGAAAATATTGGCACCTCCAGAGAGGTGGCGACACTTCTCCCATTATCAACAATTTGTGAAACGGACGTAGAAATGTTTTTGGTAAGAGAGTTTACTAGCTTTGCAGTAAAGTCGTGTCCGTAAGCTCCTGTTTTTCTCATCCAATGAATTTGGTATGCGTGCCGGATGGGATGGAGGAATGTATCTGCCTTAAAATACCTTGCCGCTAAGCTGTAGTATATCGACTTGTACGCAAGCCAATTGAGAGAAGCAATAAACATATCCAGTGCGCGTGTTGTGCCGCCAAGGCCTCGATTCTGAGAGGCCGCAGCTTCTTTCATCTCTTCTTTTGTATGGACCGTTCCATCAGAGCCGACAAGACGGACGTCTTGATTCCAACGCCCCAGAGTATCCCCGGCATCTGAAAGCTCGTTGAATATTGCCGAACTAAGTGCACTATATTTGTGAAATTCAGGTGTATTGGGTTGGCCGAGCATCTTCATGGTTAAGTAATACACACTGGAACTAATATCCCAGGTGCACACCATGTTCATCTTCAATAGGCCGAGAAGTTTCTGGAAATCATCGTCAACAAATTCTCCACCTCGTATTTCTGGGCGAATATTGGCGGCTTCTGTTTTGGCTTTGTTCTCTATTTGATCAAATTTGAATTCTTTGGGGGAGAGGAATTTGATGAAGTCAAAAGCTTTTCTTCTACCCTCTTTATGCTCTTCCTTGTAGTTGTCTATGCAAACTAGTTCATCGTAGAACAAGATAGCTTGTAGGAAGTTTTCCAGTGCCGCTAGGTCGCCATTGATCGTATTTGAGTCCTTAACAGAAACATAACCCATCACTCGCTGCACGGCGGTTAGCGATGCATTATCAATTAATGCATACGACATGAAGTTCCCTTATGATTATAATTAAATAGGTGGATTCAACTCTGAAGTGCAACTTTTCTAAGTGAATTTAGGTGGCGAGCTGCGTTAATATCGGAGCCACTTAAACGACCAAGTAAAAGGAGCACAGATGAAGAA
>VFJL01000073.1 GCA_009886095.1 Nitrosomonadales bacterium
CCAGCAGGGCGCAACAACAGTTCGCGAATGGCCTCGACATCATGACGGAAATTCTCAGGAAAGCGCAGGAGCAGTGTAAAGCGCCGCTCGCCCTCGAACACCTGGGTGACCACCTTGCCGCCGATTGCGGTTGCAATCAGCTCGTTTACATCGGCAACATTGAGACCGTGACGGGCAATGGCACGGCGGTCGATGTCGATGGTCAGTTCCTGTTGACCTGACAAACGCTCGAGGCGCAGATCCCGCGCGCCACGCGTTGACTTGACGATGCGTGCCACCTGTTCGGACAGCTTACGCAGCTCTCCCAAGTCATCGCCAAAGATTTTGACCGCAACCTGTGAGCGCACTCCGGTCACCATTTCGTCTACCCGCTGTGCGATCGGCTGCGACAACACGATATTCACGCCGGGCAGCGCCGTCAGTGCCTTGCGGATATCTTCCTCAATCTCCGGCTGGGTGCGGCCGGATCCCTCCAGATCCAGCGCTGCAATTGGGTCGGACTCGTTCTGCGATGCTGGGTCGGCGGGTGATTCACCCCGGCCGAGCTTGGATACCACGACCTTCACCCCTGGTATCGCAGCGATCAATTTCATCGCTTCTGTTTCCAGTTTGATTGCTTCTTCCAGCGAAATCGACGGGGCTCGGATGATCACCGGCGTGATCGCGCCTTCTTTCATGATCGGGATGAACGATTTACCGAGCAGCGGGTACAAGACGAATGCCACCGACAGCAAGCCCAGCGCTATCATGGCAGTAACTTTCTGATTCCCGAGTGCCCAATTCAGGATGCGCAGATAGCCGGACTTGAGAACAGCGATGATCTTGGTGTCCTCCTCCGATCCACTTTTCAGGATATAGGCGCTCAACACTGGTGACAGCAGCACCGAAACGATCAGCGATACCAGCAGCGCGATGGAGATGGTAACGGCAAGCGGGCTGAACATCTTGCCTTCCATGCCCTCCAGCGTCATCAGCGGCAGGAATACCAGCACGGTAACGATGACACCGAAGATCACCGGTGTGGCTACCTCGCTGGTTGCCTTGACGATGATATCGAACTTTGATGCGCCCGTGCCGCGAGCCTGGTTCAGCTTTTGGTAAATGTTTTCCACCACCACCACCGTGGGATCCACCATCATGCCGAGGGCTATCGTCAGCCCTCCCAGTGACATCAGGTTAGCCGGCATGCCTTGCTGATTCATTACCAGAAATGTTACCAGCGGGGTAATGACGAGCGTCGAGCATACCACCAGGCTGGTGCGCAGATTACCCAGGAAAACGAACAGAACCACAACGACCAGGATCAGGGATTCGACCAGTGTGCTATAAACTGTCCCCAGTGCAGCATCCACCAAATCGGTTCGGTCGTAAAAAGGCACGATCTGGAGTCCGTCCGGCAATATGCCACGCTCGTTGATCTCGGCAACTTTTTCTTTGACCCGTACGACAATTTCCTTGGCATTGCCGCCACGCAGCATCATGACGATGCCGGTTACAGATTCGGTATAGCCATCCTTGATACTGGCTCCCAGGCGCACCTCGCCGCCGAACTGCACCTGGGCTACGTCACGCACGTATACGGGTATACCTTCCAGCTCTTTGAGCACGATATTACGAATATCATCCAGCGAGCGGATCAGACCCACGCCTCGGATCAGGTACTGTTCGGAGTGTAACGGCAGTATGTTGCCGCTGGAATTCGCGTTGTTGTTCGCAAGCGCCAGATCAACTGCCGCCAGTGTCAGATCATAGTGACGCAACCGGTTCGGGTCGACCAGCACCTGGTATTCCTTGACATAGCCGCCGATGGAATTGACTTCTGCCACCCCCCGGATCGAGCGCAACATTGGCCGCACCACCCAATCCTGAATCGTGCGCCGTTCCATCAATTCCTCGACCGTGAGTGCGCGTTTACCATCGTCAGGGTGTTCAATGGTATATTGGTATACTTCGCCCAAACCGGTAGATACCGGCCCGAGTACCGGCGTGATGCCCGGTATCAGTCTGGTGGATACCTCGATTAGCCGCTCCATCACCAGCGCGCGCGCAAAGAAAACATCGGTCTTGTCGGTAAACACCAGCGTGATCAGCGACAACCCGCTCTTGTTCAAGGAGCGCATTTCCACCAGTCCCGGTAGGCCGGTCATCGCGATTTCCACCGGCACCGTGATCAGCCGCTCGACCTCCTCCGGACTGCGGCCAATCGCCACCGTAGCGACCTGCACCTGGATGTTAGTCACATCAGGGAAAGCATCGACCGAGACGGTCTTCGTGGCAAACACGCCTGCGACGCACAAACCGAGCGAGATTACTACCACCAGCAGGCGTTGCTTGAGCATGGCACGCACGATTGCAGCAAGCATGGCTACTCCAGCTCGGCGAGCTTGCGCTCGTTGTCTAAGTGAAAAGCGCCATCCACCACGATTTTCTGCTCGATGGTGACTCCTTTCAGCACTGGATACATGTCGGCTACTTCGGGACCTAAATCGACGGGAACACGCAGAAACTTATTATCGCCTTGAGCCAGGAATACATAGTCGCGGTTGCTCTCACGCACCACTGCTCTCTTCGGCACCACCAAGCTTTTGGTCGGATTATCCACAATATGCATGTTGGCCAGCATGTCGGGTTTGAGGTTGCGCGTTGGGTTTTCTACCAGTGTGCGCACCATCACCGTGCGGGTTAATGGATTTAACGTATCGGCAACGAAAATGATGAGGCCGTCGAAGCTTACCTCATCGCCCAAGGCCGGCACATGGATATCCGCATGTTGACCAATTTTCACATCCCGCGCGATCTGCTCCGGCACATCGCCCACCACCCACACAGAGGATAAATCGGCCACTCGGAATAGCTGATCGGCCGGTTGCACCACTTGGCCGACAATGACGTTCCGGCCGATAACGATACCGCTCTTCGTCGATCTGATAGCAATGGAAGGCAGGATATGCCCATGCTTTGCCAGTTCTTTCAGCGTATCGCTGTCCACACCCAGCAAGCGCAATTGATCCTTCGCCGATTCAAACTCGGCACGGGCAATCTCCAGCTCCGATACGCGCCGTTCCACCTCGGCGAGAGGGAGCACGTCGGCGGCACGCAACAGATGCGCGCGCTCAGCCGATTTTTCGGTCACGATGGTGCGCGAGTAAGCCCGCAAATAGACCAGTTGCGCCTGAGTCAATTCGGGACTGGTAATACGCGCGAGCGGGTCGCCAACCTTAACAAGGTCCCCAAGCATGACATATAAATTGGTAACGCGCCCCGTTACGAAGGAACCAATATGAACCAGCCGCTCCTCGTCCACTTCGACTCGGCTCGGAGCCTGCAGCTTATCGGCGAGACTGACCATCGTGGGCTGGCCGATTATGATGCGTTGCGTCAACTCCGGCCTGAGTGTAATGCTGTTCACATCCTGGATTTCTTTTTTCGGGGGAGCGGACGGCTCGCTGCTACACCCTGCTGCAAACAGCGTGACCAGTACAACGGCGCCAGTGGCCCGGATGGTGATTTTCATTCGAGAGTTTGCTCCTTGGGGTAATGCGCGCGCAGCCGGTCAATTTCGGCAGCGGCGGCCTGTAACTCAAAACGCGCCAGCAACGAGTCCACGAGTATTCCGCGCAAAATCCGCTGGGAGTCAAGCACTTCGATCAGGCCGCGTTCGCCGAAACGGTGAGCAGTCCGGGCAACCTGAAATGCCAACTCGGCTTCCCGGATGATGCCGCCTTCAAACATCTCCACCCTGCGCTGCGCAATCTGGTAGCCCTGCCAGGCAGATTCGAGTAACTGACCCACCTCGAACACGCGGTATTCCAGCGTTTCGCGTACCCGCGCGGAATCGAATATGGCTGCGTTGATTTCACCGCGACGTTGATAAAGCAGCGGAACAGTCACTCTCATGCCAGCTCTATTTTCGGAGTATTGAGCATCCTGATAATTCAAGAGTAAGACATCCACGGTGGGAATAATCGCGGCACGCTCCTGACTGATGCGCAGCTTGGTGCGTTCCTGTTCAGCCTGCAAGCGCAATATTTCCGGGTTGGCGGCTGGCACTTCCTCGCGTAATACCTCCAGCGCTGGCAGTTTCACCGGGTCGCGCAATGTGGCACTTAGCTCGAAATCGGGCTTCAACGCACCCGCAGTGAGCTGTCTCAACATTATTCGCGCCCGCTGCGCGTTCAACTGTGCCGCTTCCTTGCGGCCGGCTGCGTTCAACACTTCGGCATCAACCCGGATCAATTCGAAACGCGCTGTTTCGCCCACTTCCACGGCCAGCTTGATGCGTCGGCGCACGTCATCCATCAAGTCAAAAACCTCAGCCTCTATGCGCGCAACTTCCTGGCGTTGTAACAATTCGAATGCTCGCACCCGCAACTGTGCCGCCAGATCAGCCCGCACTTGGTTGAGGCTGGCACGGCTGGCCTCCACCCCGGCTGAAGCGGCACCGATGCGTGCACTACGCATGAACGGATTTTCAATGGGCTGAACAACACCCACTTCGCGGATGCTATTCGCGGGGTTGGCCGCCAGGATACGCGGATTCTGGGGACCTCCCATCATGCTCACTTGCGGGTTAGGATAAGCTGAAGCGGCGATTACACCTGACTCGGCAATGCCTACCTGGGATCGCGCGGCATGCACCAAACCATTGGCTTCCAGCCCCAGCCATTGCAGCGCTTGGATGGAAATCGCCGTAGCAGCCACGGCAGCAGGTACTGCGGCGGGCTCCTCGGCTGACACAGGCGTAAACTGCAAGGCAAGAATCAGTCCCAGCAAGCTACGGCATCGTGAATTGACTTGAATGATTGTGCCTCCTTAACGGCAGAATACAAATAATACTTGCTGATGCTAAGGTTTAATTTGCATCAATAAAAGCAGTATCTTTCTGATAATATAATCGGTATTTACGAACTATTGTACTTTGAACCGCCACCATGCTCAACTACCGGCAGTTACATTATTTCTGGGCCGTCGCCAAGGCAGGCAGCATCATCCGTGCGAGCGAGCGACTGCATCTCACGCCTCAAACTCTGAGTGGTCAGATCAGCCTGCTGGAGGAGACGCTCGGTGTGGCTCTATTTTTGCGGGTGGGGCGGCGTCTGCAGCTTACAGAGACGGGCCGACTCACACTCTCTTACGCCGATGATCTGTTCCAGATTGGCAATGATCTGGAGGAGGCTCTGCGCAGTCGTCCCGAAGACCGTTCCATCCAGTTCCGCGTGGGGGTTGACGATGCTGTGCCGAAATCCATTGCCTATCGGCTGCTGACACCGGCGATGGCACTTGACAAGCCCGTGCGCATTGTCTGCCGGGAGAATAAGCTTGTGCGATTGCTGGTGGAGTTGGCGATTCACCGGCTTGACCTGGTGCTTGCTGACCGACCTATGCCACCCGAAACGAACGTAAAGGGCTACAGCCACAAACTCGGAGATTGCGGTATCACGTTTTTTGCCGAACCGCAGCTTGCTTCACAACTCAAAGGTGAATGGCCTCGTAATCTGAATGCCGCTCCCCTGCTGATACCCGGTGAAGATGCCGCCACGCGAGTACCGCTGATGCGCTGGTTTGATGCCCACCAGATCCGGCCACGTATCGTAGGTGAATTCGACGACAGCGCGTTGATGCATGCTTTCGGGCAAGCCGGTATCGGTATTTTCATCGCACCATCAGTAATTGCCGACGAGGTACAACGCGAGCATGGCGTCACGGTCATCGGTCGAACCGATGAAGTTACTGAGCAATTCTACGCCATCTCGATGGAACGCCGGCTGACTCACCCCGCAGTGATCGCAGTCAACGACACCGCACACCGCAAACTGTTCGCTAGTGCTCGTTGACAAGAATCTGATCGTCGCGAATCAGTGAAGTGAAGATCTCGGACGGGTACGCTGGAATCGCCTTGCCTGCTGCGCAGGTCAAGACGAGAAGTTAGCAAGGGTCGTTTGAGGGGAAAGAACTATGCGGGAATTTTAACTGAGATGCTGCAGGGTACATCTAAGAATTTGAAGCTCTAAACAAAACAAGACGAAAATAAAAAATGCAAACACAGCGTATGGTTAATATGTGAGGAAACATTTTTTATGGGCAACAAAGTATTATGACGAAATTCAGATTATTAGAGATGGTCTACTAAGGTCAGAATCAATCTGGCACTTTGTCCAGACTGCTTGAAACTTTTTTCTGCTCCTCTCGCAGTTGTTCATATTCTCGCCACTTGTGTTTGATTGCATTGTGTTTTTCTGGCGGCAGTTGTTTGATATTTTTGTACTTCTCACGCACCTGTTGGCGCTGATCCGAGGTGAGTGAAGCCCAGTCGCGCATCTGCGACTGTATGCGCTGCTGTTCAAGAGAGGTCATGCTTGGATAGCGTTTAACGATGCCTAGCCATTTCTTTTTTCTGGCAGCATCCATCCGATCCCAATCCTGAGCGAGTGGTGCCAGGACTTGTTTTTGCTGGGAATTCAGCTGCACCCAAGCAGGCTGCCCAGATTCAGCTAAGACATGGACAGGGAACAAGAGGCATAGCCAAAGGGCTACTGCCAGGAGTTGTCTAGCCATTCATCAAACTCATTGTCGAGATAAGCGTTAACTGGCAACTCATCGGTGAGCACCATTATATCTAAATCCGCGATCTCATCTACCTGCTGTAAAGGATTTTGCCAGTAGGCAGCAACTGCCAGAGCGAACAACAGGGCAGCCAACGACAAGGTCTTCCTCGCGTTAAAGTGCCAGTCATGTCCATTACGTACCAATGTGCTACTGCCAGTGGTGCCTATTGTCTCGGCCATCTGGTAATTTTCCAAGGAAGCTCTGCGTGCCGCTTGCAGGCGTTGCAGTGTGCTTGGATCAATGTCATTCAGCCCGCGATCTAGCAGCCGGATAATTTCTTTTCCCAATTCGGGTTTGTTCATAGCACGACTCCTTTTTTTCTCAGTATTGTGGCGAGAGCGTGGGTCGCACGAGAGCAATGAGTTTTCACGCTTCCTTCCGAGCACCCCATGATCGCTGCAGTCTCTTCAACATCCATTTCTTCCCAATAACGCAGCAGGAAGGCTTCGCGTTGACGTGCTGGCAATGTTTTTATAGCTTCTTCAATAGAACTAATAAGTTGCGCTTGCTCCATTTGTTTATGTGGATCGCTGCCAAAATTGGAGTCCGTCTTTACTTGCAAAGTTTCCAACAGATCATAATCCTCACTCTCCTTTTGCTGATCGTTGGGCGTAAATGACGAGAACAGCGTAGTCCATAGTGAGCGGGTCTTCTGCCGCCTGTAGTAATCACGTATGGTGTTTTGCAGAATGCGTTGGAACAGAAGTGGCAATTCCCCTGGCGGGTTAGCAGCGTATTTTTCAGTGAGCTTCATCATCGAGTCCTGGATGATATCTAGCGCCACATGTTCATCCCGTACCGCAAACAGCGCCTGTTTATAGGCGCGTCGCTCAGTTTCAGCTAAAAAATCTGAAAGCTCCTGCCGGGTAGCCAGAGCAATTTACCTGTAGTTGAAAAAATAGTTAAACATTTCATCGGCGATAGTAGCAAACATTTTCATTATACTGGGGCAGTTTTCTCCATGGCAAGAGGGAAACAAACTAGGATACTCCTACCGAGCTTGACTGCATGGATTACCGCTTGATTGATACCACTCTGATCCATGATGATGATTTCTGGAGTACCATTGCGACGAATAGTCCCTTTAGAAAAATTTGTGGCTGTTGTGGTATCGAGTTGTGCTGCCAGCAAAACTGACAAACTCAATCTGTTTCTCGGCAGCATGATACAGACATTTCCAAATGTCCTTGATCTTGAAATAAGCCTCGTTCATCCGCTAATTTTTACTGACCGGATATGCGCCAGAATGACATTTATTGGGAATCGCATTCTTCCGAAACCAAGTATCACGTTTTACCCCTACACTTGAAAAATACCCGCATATTCGACCTGATGCACTCCAGTTAATGCACACGAATCTTTCGCCATTCACCCTGCCCCCCACTTGGGCTATGCAAGTCCAATCACAGCTGACCGACAAGGAAAGAGTGCTGGCCTGGTTGGAAATTGACCTCAATACCCAACTGCATTTCGCCTCTGGTTTGGTGGTCATTACCAACCAACGCTTGCTGTCCAGGTCATCAACAGATGCAATTTGGCAGGACTGGGCTTACCGACAGGGATTGATACTGACACGCCGCGACCATTCCGGTATCGGCAGCCTTGAGCTTGTTGATGCGAATTCACTGCTTGCCCGCTGGCGCTATACGTTAAGTAACGACATCACCGCTAACCACTTGATTGAACATTTTGTGCAGCAACTCAGCTACCACCTTACCGGGGAGCCACCCCCGCCACCAGTGCAAGCCCTGTGTCCGAAATGCCAAAGTGTACTTGATGCGCCACTACTGCCCGGTCAGGAAGAGTGTTCGGCGTGTAGCAAGGAAAAACATATGCCACCTTCCACGTGGACATTGTTCCGCCTGTGGCGCTTCGCCAGACCCTATAAGTGGCGCCTGTTCGCTGGCTTTATGCTGACACTGGGTAGCACGGCAGCAACACTGGTACCTCCTTACATGACTATGCCGTTGATGGATAACGTGCTGATCCCCTATCAGAACGGCAAACCGATTGATACCGACCTGGTTGCGCTCTACCTTTCCGGTCTGTTTGGTGCAGCGCTGCTGGCTTGGATACTAGGCTGGGCACGCACCTACGTCCTGGCACTGGTTTCAGAACGTATCGGCGCTGACCTGCGTACCACCACTTACGAACATCTCCTGAAACTTTCACAGGAATACTTCGGTAGGAAACGCACCGGTGATCTGATGGCGCGGATCGGTTCGGAGACAGACCGCATCAACATTTTTATCTCGCTGCACCTGCTCGACTTTGCCACTGACGTGCTAATGATCGCCATGACTACGGTTATTCTGGTCTCTATCAACCCCTGGCTGGCACTAGTGACCCTGTTGCCACTACCAATTATCGCCTGGCTGATTCATGTGGTGCGCGATAAGCTGCGTACCGGCTTTGAGAAAGTTGATCGTATCTGGGCCGAAGTGACCAATGTCCTTGCTGACACCATTCCCGGAATGCGCGTGGTCAAAGCTTTTGCGCAAGAGAAGCGCGAGGCGGCGCGCTTCCGTATGACGAATCAGCACAACCTTGAGGTCAACGACCGAGTAAACAAGATCTGGTCACTATTCACTCCAAGTGTGACCCTGCTCACTGAGATTGGGCTGCTCATAGTATGGATTTTTGGCATCTGGCAAGTTTCGGAAAACGCGATCACTGTTGGCGTTCTTACCGCCTTCCTGGCTTACATCAGTCGCTTTTACCTGAGACTCGATTCGATGAGTCGCATCGTTTCATTTACACAGAAGGCGGCGGCGGGTACCAAACGTATCTTTGATATTCTTGACCAGACCTCCAGCGTTCCTGAGCCTGCCAACCCAGTGCATCTGCCAACTGTTAAGGGTTGTATCGAGCTACGTAGCGTCGGTTTCCGCTATGGCACACGTAGCGTGACGCGCGATATCAGCATCACCATTGAGCCGGGAGAAATGGTTGGCTTGGTCGGCCATAGCGGCTCGGGCAAAAGCACGATAGTCAATCTGATTTGCCGTTTCTACGATGTAACCGAAGGTGCGATTCTGATAGACGGGGTAGATATCCGTTCACTGCCAGTAGCTGAGTACCGCAAACACATTGGTCTCGTGCTGCAGGAACCGTTCCTGTTTTTTGGGACGATTGCCGAGAACATCGCCTACGGCAAACCCGCGGCGACACGCGAGGAGATTGTTGCTGCCGCCCGTGCTGCGCATGCTCATGAATTCATTCTGCGTCTGCCACATGGTTACGACTCACTGGCTGGAGAACGCGGGCAGGCGCTCTCAGGTGGTGAACGGCAGCGCATTTCGATTGCTCGCGCGCTACTCATCGACCCGCGCATCCTGATCCTCGACGAAGCAACTTCTTCAGTTGATACGACGACCGAGAAAGAAATCCAGAAGGCACTCGACAATCTGGTGCGCGGACGTACAACCATTGCTATCGCACATCGTCTGTCCACCCTGCGTGGTGCCAATCGGTTAATTGTACTCGACCGTGGCAGCATTGTTGAAGTTGGCAATCACGATGCACTGATGGCCCGCGAAGGCCACTACTACCGTCTCTATCAAGCCCAGGCACGCAATGTCGACACCGAGGATGACCTGCAACTGGATATCACCCCCAAAGTTGAAGGGAATCGCATATGATCAACCAGCTTGATTACTGGTTAAGTCTAAATGCCTTCGGGCGACTGGTATTCACCGGCCAGGATGGGCAAGCACAGGAAGGTGTGGTACCGGTGCGCGCCTTCCCAATTACCGCGCCGGACCAGGGCATTGCGCTGATTGATCCACAGGGTCACGAACTAGCCTGGATTGACCACTTAGACGAGTTGCCAGACGTATTACGCGCACTGATCGAGACAGAACTCGGCAGCCGTGAGTTCATGCCAGAAATAAAATGCATCCTTGGAGTTTCGAGTTTTGCCACACCAAGCACATGGCAAGTAAAAACTGATCGCGGCGAGACTACCTTTGTCCTCAAAGGTGAAGAAAATATCCGCCGCTTGACCTCGCCGGCCCTGCTGATTACAGAAAGTCATGGCATTCATTTCCTGATCCGTGACCGCTTTGCGCTTGATTATCACAGCCGCAAGATTCTGGATCGTTTCCTTTAACCCAGATAATTCATTAGAACGTGAGATGATGGCGAGGCAGGGTGCGAGGCAGTTTTGCCGGTTGGGAGAAGTCTATAGTTGGCCTATGGACGCCGACCAAGCGGCAGAAATGGCCGCAGACTGACCGCCAGCACTTGCGTAGGCTCAGAGAGCCGTCTAATGGATTATCTGGGTTTAATTTCCACTCACCTGTCTCGCCATGTAGCGGTTGAGAGTTGAATGAATGAACTCCTCAAAACCATTGGGTCTAATTCTAATTTGCATTAGAAACTGAATTTAATATCCAGTTCCATCCGGCAATCGATTTGACGGTTTCAGGCGACTGTTCAAGGTTTCGTAACTCTTTCAGAAGTTGCTTTTCCAACGCATCCATGCTGTCAAATGCCTGGTTGTGGAAATACTTCTCCCGCAACTCGTCCCGGATGTGCTCCTGCGGATTGAGTTCAGGCGAATAGGGCGGCAGGAAATACAGCCTCAGGTTATCGGGCAAGACAAAGCTTTTGCTCTTGTGCCAGCC
>VFJL01000063.1 GCA_009886095.1 Nitrosomonadales bacterium
CGGGAGAAAGTTTGCCAGCCGTTCGCGCCCAACGCCACCGCTGCCTCCTCCTCCTCGGTACCCTGTGCCTGCATCAGTGGAATCAACTCGCGCGCGATAAATGGGACAGTCACGAAAACGGTTGCCAGTACGATACCAGATACCGCGAATATGACTTGGATATCATGCTCCGCCAGCCATGGCCCCAGCCAGCCCTGCAAACCAAAAATAAGCACGTAGATCAGCCCCGAGACTACCGGCGATACCGAGAACGGCAGGTCAATCAGTGTGATCAGCAGGCTTTTCCCGCGAAATTCAAATTTGGCGATAGCCCAGGCAGCCGCTATGCCGAAAATTAAATTGAGCGGCACCGCAATCGCTGCAACGGTCAGGGTAAGTCGAATTGCCGACAGTGCATCCGGCTCAATAATGGCGGCGAAGTAGACATCCGCTCCCTTCTTCAGCGCCTCATAGAACACCAGAATCAGCGGCACAAAAAGGAACAGCGTCAAAAACGCGAGGGCCAACCCGATCAGAGTCCAGCGTACCCAGGCAGGTTCCTGGGTGGCTCGCGGACGCCGCATGCGGGAAGTCGCAGGAAGATTGGTAGCGTTCATTTGAATTTCCTCATGCCAAAGCACTGCGGCGGCGACCCCACCATTGCAGCAGATTGATAACCAGCAACAAGATAAATGAAATGACCAGCATTACGACTGCCAGCGCCGTGGCGCCTGCGTAGTCGTACTGTTCAAGCTTGGTGATGATCAGCAGCGGGGTGATCTCGGAAACCATCGGCATATTGCCAGCGATGAAAATGACCGACCCGTATTCACCGATCGCGCGGGCAAAGGCAAGCGCAAAACCAGTCATCAATGCCGGAAAGATCGTCGGAAAAATTATCCGCAAGAAAGTCTGTAACCGGTTCGCGCCCAGCATGGCAGCCGCCTCTTCCAGTTCCGACTCGATGTCTTCGAGTACCGGTTGCACCGTGCGCACCACGAACGGTAAGCCGATAAAAGTCAATGCCACAAAAACCCCGATTGGGGTGAAAGCCACTTTGATGCCCAGCGGCTCAAGATACTGCCCGATCCAGCCGTTGCCAGCATAGAGCGCCGTCAATGCGATGCCAGCCACTGCAGTTGGCAACGCGAATGGCAGATCCACCAGTGCATCTATCAGCTTCTTTCCGGGGAAGCGATAGCGTACCAGCACCCAAGCCACCAGCAGCCCGAATACCGCGTTGACCAATGCAGCTGCAAACGCGGCACCAAACGTCAAACGGTACGAGGCCAGCACGCGCGGCGTCGTCACCGCAAACCAGAATTCTTCCCAGGTAAGCTCGGTAGTACGGATAAACGCTGCCGATAACGGGATCAACACGATCAGGCTCAGATAAAGCAGCGTAAACCCGAGTGCCAGGTTGAACCCCGGCAGGATGCTGTGTTGCTTAAACGTACTCAATTATGCACTCCTGCTAAACTTGGTTATTGTTTATCGGTGACAGGCTACCGCGGTCACTTCTGATAGATCTGATCGAACGTGCCACCATCGGCAAAATGGATCTTATGTGCGTTCTTCCAGCCGCCGAATGCCTCATCGATCTTGAACAGTTTGATTGCCGGGAACTGTTTAGCATATTTTGCCGCGACCTTCTGATCGGTCGGCCGGTAGAAATTCTTTGCAGCGATCTCCTGGCCCTCCTCCGAGTACAGATACTGCAGATAGGCTTCGGCGAGATCGCGCGTACCCTTCTTGTCCACCACTTTGTCCACCACCGCGACCGGCGGCTCCGCGAGTATGCTGAGTGACGGTATCACGATTTCGAACTTGTCTGCGCCATACTCCTTGACCGCCAGGAAGGCCTCGTTCTCCCATGAAATAAGTACGTCACCGACACCGCGCTCAACGAAAGTCGTGGTTGACCCGCGTGCGCCGGAATCAAGCACCGGCACATTCTTATAAATATCGGCGACAAATTCTTTTGCTCTAGCCTCACCAAAGTTCCGCTTGCCAAATTCCCATGCCGCCAGATAATTCCACTGCGCACCCCCGGAAGTTTTCGGGTTAGGGGTAATCACCGCTACGCCGGGTCGAGCCAGATCGTTCCAGTCCTTGATGCCCTTGGGGTTACCTTTGCGCACCAGAAAAATAATGGTCGACGTATAAGGTGTACTGTTGCGCGCAAATTTCTTCTGCCAGTCTTCCGGCAGCAGTTTGGCCTTTTCCGCGATGGCGTGGATGTCGTTGGCCAAAGCAAGCGTCACCACATCCGCCCCAAGACCGTCGATCACGGACCGCGCCTGTTTGCCAGAACCGCCGTGGGATTGCTTGATAGAAACCTTTTCCCCGGTTTTTGCCTGCCACTGTTTTATAAATGAGGCATTGAACTCCTGGTAAAGCTCACGTGTCGGATCATATGAAACGTTGAGTAAAGCCCTTTCCGCGAACGCGTTGCCGCTGATTAACAAACCCGCCAGCAAGGCTGTTGCCAGCCATGTTTTGATTTTCATGATTTTTTCCTCTGATAAAGATAATTAAGTGAAGACATGCAGGATCATTTAAAAAGCACTGATTAATACTTCAACATAAAGAAAATCAGTATTGCCTGAGCGCTGTGCAATATGATCAGGATGTGCCGCTATTCGGTTTTTTACAAAATCGCCAGCGGTAAAATGGGTATAACCCACCACGGTGTTAATTCGTGGCGTAAGTTGATAGCGTATGCGCCCTTCAAATGCTCCTCCGACAGAGTCGCCGCTTCTCCCAGTCGTGTCCCGATTGAAACCTGGGTCCCTGACAACACTGATGTTACCGTCGAAAGTGTCGAAAAGACGATCCGTACTGCTGGCCAGCCAGAACCAGGTGTAGCCCGCTTCTATCCCGAATTTCTGGGTCGGTTGAAGGTCAAATCTGATTTTTGGAGACTTGATGTTCTCATAAACAACATAATGATCCGCTGACCAGGGCCGTGCAAAACCAAAAAAACGGTCAAAACGGTTATTTACGTTGTCGTTGGGATCACGATCACCGGTGGCGTAACCATAAAAAGTACTCAGACGCGGTTTCCAGGCGTAATCAAAGCTCCGCCCTACTTCGGTGGTAAAGCCATAAGCGTCATGCCGCTGGGTACCATTAGTACCGAACTGATAGCTAAAATTGAGATCGTAATCCAGCAGATTCCCAATCTTGCCGTATCCGCGCAGTGACGGCATATGAATTTCCCGATCAAGCCTGTTTGTTGCTGTAAAGCCATTGGGGTCAGCCGTTTGCTTCTGACCCATGTAATACGGTTGCAGCGTGATGATGTCAGACCACTTGCGCCAATGGCCGATCGCACCAAATACCCACAGGTGCTCATTGGCCTCATCAAATCTGGTTTGCAGACGTTTGACCGGCTGCATACCAAACAGCTCGACTTCCCAAGGGTTATTTTGCTGACCCAGATTCAGGCGAAAACCTTCAAAGGAATTGGTGGTATTGCGCCATTCGTTGCGTCCGATAAAACGTCGGTCCAGCACTTCATAGGCCATACGGCCCACACGGAATCTCAGTGGCCGATTCTGTCCACGATCATCCTCACCCAGCGCTTTTTTGAAATATAACTCACCGTATGCGTTGATCAGGTCGTAGGAATTTCTTTCCTGATCAGTAGACGCAAATTTGTGATTGTAAACCCGTGAGTCCTGAAATTCGACCGCGAACCGGAGCGGATCAAGGATTTCTTTTATCCCAAAATATGCACGATTACGCAGGAAGAAAGGGTTATCGAATCCGCCTTCAACATGCCGTATGTCATTGTGGCGCATTTCGTAACGGGTGCGGTGCTCAAACCCAATTTCCAGCCAAGTGACATCCTTGAATGCATCAACGCCAATCTCGCTCAACCTGCGCACATATCTTGGCGGGTCGGAGTCGGGATTAGTGGCATAGCTGTTAGAACGCCGGTGATAGCTTGCAGGGTTTTGGGCTGCTGCCGCTTTGGCAGCAGGTTGCTCCCACCAATCGTACTCGCGATCTGAATACAGATACGGACTGGGGCCAGATGGAACAGCGGGTTGATCCTCCGGTTTGATCGCCCACTTAAAGTTTTCGTCTGGTGACTTGACCGATTTTTTAACCGTAGCCGATCCCCCAGTTTGGGCTAACCGCTGTACTCCTTGCCGAGTCGCCTGGGGTTCCCCGGATTGCTTGCCGCCCACATTCGCCTGGATCGATCCAATGGGCAATATGCCGATTGCAGATACAAATACGATTCGCCAATAGTATTTCACTATCTTCTCCTGAATGGCTCCTCCGGCATTCCGGTCGGGCACCACTATTAATTTGTTGTTCCCACCTCCATCTTTATGGTCGGTGCTATTTTAGGTTGCTGCATCGGGACTGCCCTGGTTAGCAAACCTGACAGCTCAAGGCCTTATGGCCTTATAACCCCTATCGCCCTGTAGCCTTACTTTCGGGTTCGTCGCAGCCCACACGAGTTCTTTCCCTTAACTCTATCTGCACAACTTTGCCTCCGTGGATCACCACTTCGACCGAACTGCATTCGATACTGGCAATGGTATGCAGAATTTCCCGCTGATATTAAGGGCACCCATCTGGCAGCCAGCTCTGCTGCGATACGCTTTGATTCCGAGGGGGGTAATGGCAGCCATTTACTTCATCCGACAGAGTGATGAAGATCAATGGACAAGAGATTAACAGACAGACTTTATAATTAAAAATAATATCATTTCATTTACTTATCTATTTTATAGATAAGTAAATTTGCTTCGGCAGGATCTGTGCGATTACTCGCAACCATGCTCCACCCCTGCTCACCTGCCGGATTTAGAGAAATTTGGATGATAAAGCTGGGGAATAAACCTGGAATATCAACCTGATAATTCAATCATCGAGTTCTACATCCGCCACGGGCTTGACGCCTGAGCGAATTGCCGCCTCATTCAGTGAGGGCAGACATAATTCGATGAAACGGTAGGCGTACCCGCGCAGGTAATGGCCGCGCCGGACAGAGATATTAGTAGTGTTTTCCTGAAATAGATGTGAACTATCGAGCAGATTAAGCCCCGTATCACGCGCCGGATTAAATGCCATTGAGGCGACGATGCCTGTCCCCAGTCCGAGCTCCACGTAAGTTTTGATGACGTCAGCATCCAATGCGGACATGGCGATATCGAGTACCAACCCTGCATTGGCAAATGTCTTATCAATTCCTGTTCGCCCAGTAAAGCCTTCGTGGTAGGTAATAATCGGAAATTCGGCAATTGCTTCAAGCGTGAGGGGATGCACCGACTCCAGTGGATGCCCGGGTTGCACAATGACAGCGTGATGCCAGGAGTAGTAGGGAAAAGACGCTAGCTCTGCAACACTCTCCAGCGCCTCGGTAGCAATGCCAATATCTGCCATGCCGTCGAGCAACATCGATACGATCTCCCGAGGATTGGCCTGATGCAGGACGAGATGCACGTGGGGGAACGCTTTCTTGAATTGGGTCACCACAGGTGGCAATGCATAGCGCGCTTGCGTATGCGTGGTCGCGATGGTTAACCTCCCCTGATTCTGATTGCTGAACTGTTCAGCCAGACGTTTGACATTCTTTGCATCAAGCAAGATGCGCTCGACGATCTTTATCAATTCTTTGCCGGGGTCAGTCAATCCAAGCAGCCGTTTTCCCTTGCGCATGAACAACTCAACACCCAATTCATCTTCCAAATCTTTTATATGCTTACTTACACCGGATTGGGAAGTAAACAGAGCATTGGCTGCTTCCGTCAGATTGTAATTCTGCCGAACCGTTTCGTGGATGATGCGTAGCTGCTGAAAATTCATACTGTCGTTCTGCCTCTAGATGTTCAAATATTCGTAATGGTTAAGATAGAACCCGCTTCCCCGAAAAGATGCAGGAAACCCGAAAAGTCCCCCAGTTTATCAGCACCGGCGCGATGGAGGCCAAATGACCGTTTACACAAATCTCTTACACCCATGTTCTTTTTAGTACCTCATCGTTAGAAGCAGAAGATACAATCTTTGTTGCGTGCATCATGATCATCCCGTCTTGCCCAAAGACTTGTACAGTTACCGGCACATCAATATCCGTACACGTATTATATATTGACGTTTCGAAGTATAGTGTTTGCCGACCATCGAAAACTTTTCGATCTCTCCTCTGTCTATCAAGTCGCCAGTATCATCGTAGTAATGGGGTTTACCATGGAAGCCGTGTCCAGAAAGGAACAGTACAACACCAACAAGTTGCACAAACGGTTAAGGCGTCTGGTCGGCTCGGCAATCGCCGATTTCAATATGATCGAGGCGGGTGACCGGGTGATGGTGTGCTTGTCTGGTGGCAAGGACAGTTACGCCCTGCTCGACATCCTGCGCAATCTGCAGGCTCATGCACCGTTGCAGTTTGAATTGATCGCAGTAAATCTGGATCAGAAACAGCCCGGCTTTCCCGCGCATGTGCTGCCGGAATACCTCACCAGTGTCGGCATGCCATTTCGCATTGTCGAGCAGGATACCTACAGCGTGGTGAAACGCGTCATTGCCGAGGGCAAGACGACTTGCAGTCTCTGCTCCCGCTTGCGGCGGGGAGTGCTGTATCGCGTCGCCAGCGAACTGGGCGCAACCAAGATCGCGCTGGGGCACCACCGCGATGATATTCTAGAAACTCTGTTTCTCAACCTGTTCTACGGCGGCAAGCTTAAAACCATGCCACCCAAACTGGTGAGCGATGATGGTCAACATATCGTGATTCGCCCGCTCGCTTACTGCAAGGAAAAAGATCTGGCTGCCTACGCTGAAGCGGAGGGCTTTCCCATCATCCCCTGCAATCTGTGCGGTTCACAGAAAAATCTACAGCGCCAGGCAGTAAAGGAAATGCTGCAACAATGGGATCGGAAATTTCCTGGCAGGCTGGAGACCATGTTCACCGCACTACAAAATGTACAACCCTCGCACCTGGCCGATCCCGCGCTGTATGATTTTCTCGGACTCAAAGCAGGGGGTGAACCTGTTGCCAATGGTGACACGGCGTTCGATCAGGAGACATTCGCTTCGGAAGCGGCAGAGATCGTGAACTTGCGCAACATCTTAGACCTGTAACTATCAAGTTCACTCGTGACGAAATTTACCCAGATATCCCAATGACGAAATTACTCAGTACCGTTCTTATTATTTGGCTGACACTGGCGTCACCTGCTGGCGCAGCGGCGCTGCCGCTTACCGACAGCAAGGGTGGCGTCCCCTCGCTGGCACCGCTGCTGCAAGACGTTACGCCAGCGGTAGTGAACATCTCCGTACTGACACGCGCTGCCATCGAAGATAATCCGCTGTTTCGAGATCCGTTTTTTCGCCGCTTTTTCAACATACCCGACCAAGCCGGACGACAAGAGCGCAGCGCCGGATCGGGTGTGATCGTGGATGCAATCAATGGCTACGTTCTCACCAATCATCATGTCATCAAGAACGCTCAGCAGGTCATTGTCACGCTCAAGGATCGGCGCCAGTTCCAGGCGAAACTGGTGGGCGTGGATCCCGGCACGGACATCGCGCTGCTGAAAATAGAGGCCAGGAATTTGCAGGCACTGCGACTTGGCAATTCGGACTTGCTTAACGTCGGTGATTTTGTCGTTGCCATCGGCAACCCGTTTGGTCTGGGCCAGACCGTCACTTCCGGTATCGTCAGTGCGCTTGGCAGGAGCGGGCTGGATATCGAAGGTTACGAGGATTTCATCCAGACTGATGCGTCCATCAATCCTGGCAATTCCGGCGGCGCGCTGGTTAATCTCAGGGGAGAGTTGATCGGCATCAACACCGCCATCATCGGGCCTTCCGGCGCCAGTGTCGGCATCGGCTTCGCAGTGCCAAGCGTGATTGCCAAGATGGTACTGGATCAGATTGTACGCTTTGGCGAAGTACGCCGAGGCAGATTGGGTGCGAGCAGCGAAGACGTCACATATGACCTGTCTCAGGCTCTGGGATTAGCTTCCACCGAAGGCGCCATCATCAGCTCGATCGAACCTAGTTCGCCGGCGGAAAAAGCGGGAATAAAAATACGTGATGTTGTGGTGACATTCAACAGCCGCACCGTACGGAATTCCGCTGATTTACGCAACAAAATTGGCATGGTGCCGATCGGAGAAACCGTAGAACTAGGATTGATAAGGGATGGCAGGCCACTGACCACGAAAGCGCAGATTGCCAAACCGCTCGAGATACCTGGCATCAGCGAGGAAACTGCGCCGCAACTAGCGGGGGCATCGGTGGCCAACATCAAACCTGGCTCACCGCTGCATCGCAAGGTTGAAGGTGGCGTACTGGTACCCAAGGTAGAAACCAACAGCCCTGCATGGCTGAACGGCATCAGACCCGGTGACATCATCATTGAGGTCAATCGCCAGAAAGTACGTTCGGTACAGGAATTCCTCGCTGCTGTAAAAACCAGCGAGAACGGCATCATGCTCAGGTTGCTACGTGGGGACCTCCGATTGACCATCGTCATCCGCTGAAACAGACAGCAGAATGGTGCAATCGATTATAAATCCTATAGACAGATAGAATTCTTCGACAAAGACTTCCGTCAACGTACCGTGATTCCTGGTGCACCCGCTTTGATCTCGCCGATCTGCACGGCATACTGGAATCCCTGCTGTCTGAATATCTCCAGTACCTCCTCCGCTGCTTCCGGTGCGCAGGCAACCAGCAGGCCACCGCTGGTCTGCGGGTCACTCAAAATATTTTTCTGCCACTCCGGCATCTGCGCAGGCAATGCCACATCGCCGCCGTAGCTCGCCCAATTGCGCGTCGATGCTCCAGTGCTGTAACCCTGCTGCGCAAAATGCAGCGCGGCATCAAGCACCGGCAAATCATTAAAGCAGATTTCCGCCACCAGCTTTGAGCCGCGACAGATTTCCAGCAAATGACCGGCGAGACCAAAGCCTGTCACGTCGGTCAACGCGTGAACTTGCGCCATACCGCCCAGTGCCAACCCCGGAGTATTGAGCTGAGTAGTGCTGCTCAACATCTGTTGATAGCCTGCGCTATCAAGTTCGCCTTTTTTCAGTGCTGCGCTCAGGATACCGATTCCCAGCGCCTTGCCCAATATCAGCACATCACCCGGTTGAGCGCGGTCATTGCGCTTTATCTGATCGGGATGCACCAGGCCCATTGCCGCTAATCCGTAAATTGGCTCGGGCGAGTCAATCGAGTGTCCCCCAGCGATGGGTATGCCAGCTTCTTTGCAGACTGCTGCACCACCAGCGAGAATCTGCTGGATAGCTGCCAGTGGCAGCCTGTCGATGGGCATGCCGACAATAGCCAGCGCGAAAATCGGCTGCGCACCCATAGCGTATATATCGGACAATGCATTGGTCGCGGCGATGCGCCCGAAATCATAGGGATCATCAACGATAGGCATGAAAAAATCGGTGGTGGCGACTATCGCCTGGTTATCGTTGATGCGATACACTGCCGCATCATCGCTGGACTCCGTCCCCACCAATAAATCCGGGTACGGCAGGGTAGTGGGCATTCCCGCCAGAACTTTGCTCAACAGCGCGGGCGCGATCTTGCAGCCACAACCGCCACCGTGGGAATACTGTGTCAGACGGATTATTTCGTTTGGATTGTTCATTGATGGGGAATTTTCTTGAAAACTGCAGGCGCCGTTACCGTAGCACAGCTGGAAGAGTTTGACGAGATCATCGACGTGCGCTCGCCGTCGGAATTCGCTGCGGATCACATTCCCGGTGCCATTAATTATCCCGTCCTGAACGACGAGGAGCGCGCCCGGGTCGGTACAATCTACAAACAGGTCTCCCCGTTTGATGCAAAAAAAATAGGCGCTGCCCTCATCTCGCACAATATCGCCCGCCATCTACAACAGCACTTTAGCCATCGTCCACGGGAATGGCATCCGCTGGTGTATTGCTGGCGCGGGGGAAAACGCAGCGGTGCGCTGACACATGTACTCAGCCAGATCGGCTGGCGCGCGCAACAGCTTGAAGGCGGCTACAAAACCTACCGGCACGCGGTGCTGGACGCGCTTGTAATTCTGCCGCAACAATTTCACTGGCGCGTGGTGTGCGGCCTTACCGGTTCCGGCAAAAGCCGTCTGCTGCAGGCGCTGCACAAGGCTGGAGCGCAAGTACTGGATCTGGAACAACTCACCAGTCATCGTGGCTCGGTGCTGGGCAACATGCCCGGCGCGCCGCAACCGTCACAGAAATATTTCGACAGTTTAATGTTTGCCGAACTCAAGCAGTTCGATCCGGCAAAACCTGTTTATGTCGAAGCCGAAAGCAAGAAAATCGGTGATCTGCGCGTTCCTCAAGCCATGATAGACGCCATGTGGCAGAGCGATTGTGTCCGGCTGGAAGTAGAGTTGGCGAGCCGCGTACATTTACTCATGGAAGAGTACGCCCACTTCCTGGCCGATACCCGTACTCTGTACCCGAAACTTGATTGTCTCATCGGTCTTCACAGCAAAGAAATCGTCGGCCATTGGAAAACACTCGCAGACCAGAAACAATGGGGGCAGCTAGTGGAAGACTTGCTGGTGAAACACTATGACCCGGCCTATACCCGCTCCACTTTCAAGCATTATGCGCATTATGAGCAGGGGCTGGTGTTGCGGACAGACGATTTGAGCGAGCAAGCCATGCAGCGTCTAGCGCACGAGATTATCACCGGTGAATTGGCACCAGTCTGAAAGTGGCCGCAACCAACAACGCGAACAATACATAAACCGTTGTCAGCACTCCTTCCGGGAAATCGTAGAACAGAATGTGATGCAGCCAGCGCTGAATGAAGCTGCCGCCGCCTTCGGTCTGACGCAACTCGTCTTCCCATGCGGTCAGCGGACAGACCATACCCAGCAACGCTTCGCCGACGACGAACAGGATAGCGCCAAGATGTGCAAACCTGAAGCGGCGGTTGTGCACGAAATCCCACTCCCGCCATGCACCGATCCAAATCACCGGAAGGCTGCCGACCACAAACAGCACGAACATAAAATGCACCGCCAGTATGACATCAGCAAGTGGCATAATCATCCGGCAGTGTACTTATGGGCGGTTTATCAGCATTCGGTAATGCTTACCGCCAGCCCGCCCAGAGAGGTTTCTTTGTACTTTACCGACATCTCCAGCCCGGTCTGCTTCATTGCGGCGATGCAACCGTCCAACGGCATGAAGTGTATCCCGCTCCCGCGCTTCGCCAACGAAGCGGCAGTGAATGCCTTGATAGCACCAAAGCCATTACGCTCAATACAAGGAACCTGCACCAATCCACCCACCGGATCACAAGTCATACCAAGGTGGTGCTCAAGCGCGATTTCCGCAGCATTCTCGATTTGTTGCGGGCTGCCGCCGCGCACCGCGCATAAACCCGCTGCTGCCATGGCGGCAGCAGAACCGACTTCACCCTGGCACCCCACCTCCGCACCGGAAATTGAGCTTCTATGTTTGATGATGCCACCGACTGCAGCGGCAGTGAGCAGGAAATCCCGCACTTGTTCCAAGGTGCCGTTTTCATGGCGCGTAAAGTAATACAGGACAGCGGGAATCACCCCCGCAGCACCATTGGTGGGTGCGGTTACCACCATATGACCAGCGGCATTTTCCTCATTCACTGCCATGGCATAGGCACATAGCCAGTCATTCAAATTAGCTTCTGCAGGAGCAGCCTGAAGCTGCTCAAACAAAGCTTTTGCGCGCCGTGGCAGGTTAAGACTACCGGGCAAAATACCTTCGACCGCCAATCCCTTCTCGAGACAAACCTGCATCGCCCGCCAGATGGCATCCAGCCCATTATTCAGCGCGATATCAGTCACCTTGGTATGCTCGTTCAAACGCTTTATTGCCGCGATCGATAAGCCGCTGTCATCAGCCATCCGCACCATGGAATCCGCCGAATCGAACGGATAAGGACAAGCGGTGGCAGATTCCATTTTAAGCGGTGCATCCAGCGTGCTGATCTCGGCCAGCGTATTGACAAAACCGCCGCCAATCGAAAAATAAGTTTCTGCCAGGATCGCTTTGCCGCCGCGATCGAGCAGCTCGAAAATCATGCCGTTTGGATGCTGCGGCAACGGCCTGCCGCGATCAAATACTACATCCTCGGCCGCACAGAACCTGGCCGATAACGTTTCATTAAGCGCGATGGAACGGCTATGCCACAGGCGTTCCGTCAACTCGCTCACCGGCTGATCAGCCAGTGCCTCGGGTGAATAGCCATGCAGCCCCAATGCTACGGCACGATCAGCCGCGTGACCTTTGCCGGTAAAAGCCAAAGAACCTTTCAGGGTGCAGCGAATATGAAGATCCTGATCAACCTCATGCGTTGCAACAAACGTCTGAGTGCGGTTACGAAAATCACTGGCCGCCACCATCGGCCCCATGGTGTGAGAACTCGAAGGGCCTATCCCGATTTTGAAAAGCTCAAGAACGCTGATGAACATTTAGATATTCCCGTAGTGTGATAACTGGATTAAGGGTAGCTAACGGGGTCGCAGATCAGGCGACGCCCCGAGAAAATTGAGATACAGGCAGTGTATCGAAGTTTTCATACGAATGCAGCCGCGAAACAGTATCTGTTTGAATAAGGAGGGATAGGCGGAAATAAAATGAATGGCTCCTTTAACTGCTCTACCCTTCAGCAGTACGCCGCTTGCGGCCCGTCCCACTTAAATAAGGGCTTAGCCTGGATGGCGGCTCTATAAGACGTCCAGCTACAAACTTATGAAGTACGCTGGCGATCAATGTCTGATATGGCATACCTTCCTCAAGCGCTCGGGCTTGAATATCCATCAAATCTGGCGTGGAAAGGCGTATGTTGATCCGCTTTTCCTTGAGAAAGGTAGCGGTAGCAGCGGCTTTGAATTTTGTCAGCTCTGCTTTTGAAGGAGAGGTGGACTTGAGCTCACCCTTTTCATAGGCGGCCAAGATGTCTTTCTCAAACACATCAAGTTTTTTCATCTAGGTTACTCCTCAATAAATAGTCTCTGGTAGCCTTTCTGCTCGGAATCACCGTCTTCAAAAAATAGTAATCTGGCTCCTCAACGTAGGGCACCAGATAAACATAACCATCAAGCGCCACGACAAAAACAAACTGGTTTGGATATTTCTCCGGACTCGGGTGGCGCAATTTATCTAGCAAACCGTCTGCCTCAATAGCAAGTACTATTTCCTCAAACGAGATGCTGCGCTCAATTTTTAGAGCCTCGTTTTTATCGTGGTTCCAGCGAAACGGTTTCATATTGCCAGTTTATCTTGATGTGTGCCTATTGTCACCTTTTGATACAGGATGCGCAATCATCTCAGAGATGGCACATTTTTTGTGCAGATCCCATTAACCAAAGGAACCAAAGGGGCCCATGGAACCAAAGAACCAAAGGGGCCAGGTTCACATTGTTTTCAGAATTCAACATCACAACCCCACAGCTCTCCTTTCCTCAGAATTAATGCGAGCCTGGCCCCTTTGGTTCATTGCCAAGACCTCGTTAACCTGTATACCTGTTGTCGCTGAGGCCGTAACCTGGGGATGTATTTGTGGCAGTTTAATATGTGTCGGTTTTCGCAAAATAAGGTATGAAAC
>VFJL01000052.1 GCA_009886095.1 Nitrosomonadales bacterium
CAGGCGTTTGTCGCCAATGGCGGCGACACCGCAACCCGCAATCCGGCCAGCTTGCAACTGCCAGTCTCTCCCTACCAGGTGATGGCGGGCACCGTCATTCCGGCAGCGCTGGTGACGGGCATCAATTCCGACCTGCCGGGACAGGTCATCGCCAACGTCACCGAGGCGGTCTACGACACGGCGACAGGTCGCTTCCTGCTAATTCCGCAGGGCTCGCGCCTGATCGGCCGCTACGACAGTCAGGTGTCATTCGGTCAGCGGCGCGTATTACTTGTGTGGACGCGGTTGATCCTGCCCGATACCTCATCCATTTCGCTCGACCGCCTGCCCGGCATCGACCCGGCGGGTTATGCCGGACTGGAAGATGGCGTCGATTGGCATTGGGATCGCATCCTCGCTGGTGCTGCGTTGTCCACGCTGCTCGGCGTGGGTGCTGAATTGGCTGCGCCTGATCGCACCGGCAGCGATAGCAAAATCATCATTGCCACGCGCCAGAGCGGGCAGGACACAGTGAACCAGGTCGGTCAGGAGATCACCAAACGCAATGTGAGCATCCAGCCGACGCTCACCATCCGGCCTGGCTTTCCGATGCGGGTCATGGTGAACAAGGATCTGATCCTACGACCGTACCAGCCGCTATTCTTCCAGAGGGGATCGTCGCAATGAGTACGACCACCAACAAGCTGCGGCTGGGGCCGCTGCCGACCAAGACCGAGACAGTCAAAATCACCATTGCGCTCACCACCGCGTTGAAGACCGATTTGGAACGCTACGCCGCGCAACATGCTCAGACCTACGGCGAGCCGATTGATGCCACGACGCTGATCCCGCACATGCTCGAAGCGTTCATGGCGCGGGATCGCGGCTTCAAGAAGAGCAAGGCGAAGTGATGCATAACCACGCCGCGTGAGCGCAATCGGAATACGCTCATGCACGCCTGAGCGAGTTTTCAATAGATGCCGGAAAGATCACCATCACAGGACCGTATTTATATCGGCCGTTGCAATGCACGCAGCAACTGCCCTGCTGATGGAGAAGATCATGAACAAAACAGATCGAAGTTTGCAGGCCGCGAGGTCGAACAACGACTCTGATGCAAACGACCTGCACGGCATGCCGCTACCACGACTGATCGCGCCGAATATCTTGCCGTTCCGACGCACGATCCGCCGTCCCGAGTTGCGACAAATCGTGCCTCTGGCCGACACCACGATCTACGATATGGAACGGCGCGGTGAATTTCCGCGCAGGTTCAATCTAACCGCACGCTGCGTGGTGTGGGATTTGACGGAGGTAGAGGCATGGCTTGATGCGCGCCGCCAAGCTTCCGACAGCGCGCAGATAAAACGAGCCCCCTCGCCGGACGTGCGTCAGCGCAAGCACCGCCCCGTCAAAGCAACGCCTGTGTCGTGATGATCTTCATCGACGGGGGCAGCAGCGTCGGGGTGTGCGATTCGCCGGCCACCCAGGCGTCAACCATGTCGGCCCACTCTTGCAGCATGTGGCGGCGCTGCTCGGCGTATTCAGCCTTGTTGTAGATGCCGCGTGATGAACGGCCATCTTCGTGGGCAAGACACTTCTCGATCCAGTCACTGTTGAAGCCCAACTCGTTGAGGATGGTCGAACCGGTGCGGCGCAGGTCATGCACAGTGAAATTTTCGATTGGCAGACCCTTCGCTTTCGACCGCTCCACGACTATCTGCCCGACACGGTTCAGCGTGGCGTTCGACATACACTTGTCGCCGTCATAGCGCGAAGGCAACAGGTATCTTGAGCCACCGGCGCAGGTGCGCAGTGCGATCATGATGTCGAGCGCCTGCTGCGACAGATAGATGTTGTGGGCCTTGCCGGCCTTCATGCGGGCTTTTGGGATAGTCCACAGTGCATTCTCGAAGTCGATCTCATCCCACGTCGCGTGGATCAGTTCGCCTTTGCGCACCAGCGTGAGCAAGATCAGCCGCAGACCCAGTTTGATGGTCGGGTACGAAGCGACGTACTCCAACTGCTTGAGCATGATGCGTATCTCGGACGGCGACAGCGCTCGATCCCGTGCCACGAAAGTGGCGATCGACGATGGTCCAACGTCGTCGGCAGGGTTGGCCACCTTCTCGCCGTGCAAGATGGCAAAACCGTAGATTTGCTTGATGATGTCGCGAACGTGGATTGCCGTTGCTGGTGCTCCCCTCCCCTTCACCTTGTCGCACAGATCGCGCAGGTCATCAGGACTGATCTCGCTCAGCAAGCGGCTCTTGAACACAGGCAGGATGTCCCGGTCAAGGATGCTCTTGCGCATCGACCGCGTGCTGTCGGCCATCCGCGCACCCACGTACCACTCGTCGGTAAATTCCTGGAAGGTTTTGGCGTCCGAAAGGCGCCTCTTCTCTCGCTGCTTTTCCTGCGCCGGGGACTGTCCTTCCGAAACCGCCCGCTTCGCGTCGATGCACTTTTCGCGTGCACGGGCCAGCGACAGACCGCCTGGCCCATAACGGCCAATCGTCAGCGTTTCGCGCCTGCTATTGATCCGGTAGTCATAACGGAACGTGACGGTACCCGCCGTCGAGACCGTCACATACATGCCATCCCTGTCCGTCACCTTGTAGGGTGCATCCTTGGGTTTGAGATTCTTCAGTGCGGTATCGGTCAGCATGGTGTCCTCCTGAGAACGGCAATTTTACCGTCAACGACTCAAAAGACACAGAATGCTCTGAAACCCGCATGAATACTAGCTCTTTCTCTTATTTTTTACCGTCAACGCCGAAAACAGTCAGACGGTAAATATTTTTAGATGGCTTGCCTAGCTTTCATTACCGTCAGGATTACCGACAAAAAGATTCGCTTGCCGTCAATAGTTGCCGATAGCTTTCGCGATATAAACTTATATAAATCAATAAGTTAAGTGACTCTTCCGATAGTCCGCGAAAGCTGCCGAAAGACCTAAAATCATTCCCACTCAATGGTTGCTGGCGGTTTTCCGGAGATATCGTAGACCACGCGGTTGATGCCGCGCACTTCATTGATGATGCGGTTGGAAACCTTGCCTAGCAAGGCATAAGGCAGCTCTGCCCAATGCGCAGTCATGAAATCCTGGGTTTGGACGGCTCTTAACGCTATCACGTAATCGTAGGTGCGGCCATCGCCCATTACGCCTACCGATTTTACCGGCAGGAACACGCAGAAGGCTTGAGAAGTTTTTTCATACCAACCGGAAGCACGCAGCTCTTCAATAAAGATCGCATCAGCCCGCCGTAATAGTTCGGCATACTCATGCTTTACTTCACCCAGAATACGTACCCCCAGACCAGGACCGGGGAAGGGATGGCGAAATACCATATCATGCGGCAATCCCAGCGCCAGTCCGAGTTCGCGCACTTCATCCTTGAACAGTTCACGTAATGGCTCCAGCAATTTTAGATGCAGCGTATCGGGCAGGCCGCCGACATTGTGGTGTGATTTGATGTTGTGTGCTTTTTTGGTTTTGCCACCAGCGGATTCGATTACATCCGGGTAGATTGTTCCCTGCGCCAGCCATTTGGCATTGGCAATTTTGGCTGATTCGCGCTGAAATACTTCGACAAATTCGCGTCCGATAATGCGGCGTTTCTGCTCCGGGTCGGTGACGCCTTGCAGGTGCTTGAGAAATTCTCCGCTCGCATCGATGTGGATAACTTTCAACCCCAGATTCCTGGAGAAGGTATCCATCACCTGCGCGGCCTCATTCAGCCGCAGCAAGCCATTGTCCACGAATACACAAGTAAGTTGTTCACCGATGGCACGCTGGATCAGTGCTGCCGCTACCGATGAATCCACGCCACCGGACAAACCCAGAATAACTTCATCGCTTCCCACCTTGGAGCGGATCTTACCGATGGCTTCTTCCACGTAATTGGGCATGTTCCAGTCGCAACCGATACCGCAAATATCATGGACGAAGCGCCCGATGATGGCTTTACCTTGCAGGGTGTGAGTGACTTCGGGATGGAATTGTACGCCATAGAATTTGTGCACATCATCTGCCATGGCTGCAATGGGTGTGGCGGCATTGCTTGCCATCACCCTGAAGCCGAGAGGTAGTGCAGTCACCTTGTCACCATGGCTCATCCACACGTCCAGGAATTCGTGGTGCTGCGCGTCGGCACGGTCATGAATGCCCTCTAGCAGCGCTGTGTGTTCCTGCGCCCGGATCTCGGCGTAACCGAATTCGCGTACTTTGGAAGTTTCAACCGCGCCACCCAGTTGCGCTGCCATGGTCTGCATGCCGTAGCAAATACCCAACACCGGGATACCCAGTTCAAATACGCATTGCGGGGCACGCGGCGTTTCTTCTTCGGTGACGGAAGCGGGGCCACCGGAGAGGATGATGCCTCTGGGCGAGAATTCGCGGACGAATTGATCTGTTACGTCGTAGGGGTGAAGCTCGCAATAGACGTTGGCCTCCCGCACTCGGCGGGCGATCAACTGGGTATATTGAGAGCCGAAATCGAGGATGAGGATTTTTTGATGCATGATAGGGGCTGGCCCCTATTCCACGTGATAATTTGGCGCTTCCTTGGTGATCTGCACGTTATGCACGTGGGATTCCCGGATACCAGCGGAGGTAATTTCAACAAATTCGGCTTTAGTGTGCATTTCATCAATTGTGCCACAGCCGAGATAACCCATGCCTGAGCGTACGCCGCCGATGAGCTGGTGGATTACTGCGGTTACGCTACCTTTGAAAGGGACGCGACCTTCCACACCTTCAGGTACCAGCTTTTCAGCATCCCGCTCAGCCTGCTGAAAATAGCGGTCACTGGAGCCTTGCTGCATGGCGGAAAGTGAGCCCATGCCACGGTAGGTTTTGTAGGATCGCCCCTGAAATAGTTCGATATCTCCAGGCGATTCTTCGGTACCCGCAAATAATCCGCCCAGCATTACCGAGTTGGCGCCGGCAGCAATCGCCTTGGCGATATCACCGGAGTAACGGATGCCACCATCCGCGATCATCGGCACGCCTGTTCCGCTCAGTGCGGTGGCTACATTCTGGATTGCGGTAATTTGCGGCACTCCCACGCCGGCAACGATGCGCGTGGTGCAAATAGATCCGGGGCCGATTCCAACTTTTACGCCGTCAGCGCCATGATCCACCAGTGCCCTGGCAGCGGCAGCAGTGGCAATATTGCCGCCAATGACTTGAATATGCGGGAAGTGTTTCTTGACCCATTGCACCCGCTCCAGCACGCTCTGTGAATGACCGTGCGCGGTATCCACAATAATCACGTCTACACCTGCCTCGGCTAATGCTTCTGCGCGTTCGTCGCTGCCATCACCCACGCCGATAGCCGCACCCACACGCAGACGCCCGAGGTCATCCTTGCAGGCGTTGGGGTGTTCGGATGTCTTGATGATATCCTTGACGGTGATCAGTCCGCACAACTCGAAATCAGCATTCACTACCAGCACTCTCTCCAATCGGTGCCGGTGCAACAGTGCCATAGCTTCTTCACGGCTGGTACCTTCCTTCACTGTTACCAGCCGTTCTTTCGGCGTCATGATATTTTTGATGGGTTGATCCAGGTTGGTCTCAAAGCGCAGGTCGCGGTTGGTAACAATGCCGACAACGCGGGAACCTTCCACTACCGGCAGGCCGGATATTTTGTACTGGTGAATGAGATTGAGCACTTCACGCACCGTCATGCTTGGAGGAATGGTGATTGGGTCTTTCACTACGCCGCTTTCAAAGCGTTTGACCTTGGCGACGTGAGCTGCCTGAGATTCTGTCGGCATATTCTTGTGGATGATGCCGATGCCGCCCTCCTGGGCAAGGGCAATGGCAAGCCGTGCCTCGGTGACCGTATCCATGGCAGCTGATACCAATGGAATATTGAGAGAAATGCTGCGAGTGAGCTTGGTGACAAGTTTTACGTCGCGCGGCAAAACCACGGAGTGGGCGGGAACCAACAAAACATCGTCAAAGGTTAGTGCCTTCTGAACCAGTCGCATAATAATGATCCTTTGCAAAGCAACATTATAGCTAATCTGAGGGATGGCAGGTAAACGAACCTGTTATTCCAATTTTATTTCATCAGTGATACTTTGTTGATATCCTTATTCCTCTTATTGGAACTGGTCGTAATCGCTACCGACACTTGGAAATTCATTGACCGAATGGGGAAAAACCACTATTTTCTATTCCGGCCTTGTCTTGTTTAGCACCTTGGATTTTTAGAGGCACCCCAGATAGTGCTCTGTGTAAAAAAGGGTAAAACCATGCGGCACCTCATATTGTTAGTTCTATTATTTTCTTTTAGTGTTGTCACTCATGGGCAATTCTATAAATGGGTGGATAAAAACGGCACTACTCAATATAGCGACCAACCACCACCACCGGGGACTGCAAGGGCAGAGGAAAGGCTGAATATTAAATCAGGACTCGCGCAACCAGTCGGTGGCAGGACAAATGCATCTGCCAACCTGGCTGAGCAGGAATTAGGATTCAAGAAGCGCCGCGCCGCCGAGGAAAAGGCTGGGATCGAACGGCAGACGGAAATCGAACGGAATAAGGCGAGATGTATCCAGGCCAATTCCAAATTGAAAGTATTCCGGGACTCTCCGCGTGTGAGTCTGCCTGATGGTGTCGGAGGTGTCGTTTTTGCCGATGAGGCTGCCCGCCAGAAGGGTATCGATGAAGCGCAGCAGGATATTAATACCTACTGTAGATGAGGTCATCCCTGGAGAGTTTTTGGTGTGTTGTTCCTCATTGCCTTGGCTTCTTCCGCACGTCTTCTGCGTGCTTCTTTGGGGTCAACAGACAGTGGCCGATAGATTTCCACTCGGTCGCGATCATTCAAAATCGTATCAGGCTTGACCAGTTTGCCAAATATGCCAAGCTTGTTCTGTGATAGATCGATTTCGGAAAGTGTTTCGCCGATCCCAGAAAGCTCTACCGCCTGTCTCGCTGTCGTTCCGGCAGGCACATTCAACTGCAGCACAATCTGGTCATGTGGCAACGCATAGGCCACTTCAATCCCGATAGGTTTGTTCACGAATATCCGTAAACCTCATCTGCGCGTTGAATGAAAGCTTCCACGAAACTGTTGGCGATAATGAAGAATACCGGCCCTATCAGCACCTCCAGCAATTTGTGCGAGAACGTGTAATGTAAACGGAACTCCACCTTGCAGGCATCCTCTGACAGGGGCACAAAGCGCCAGTGGCCGTCCAGATGTTCAAATGGACCGTTCAGCAGCGTCATTTCAATCAATTCTGGCGGTTGCCGGGTGTTCTCGGTAGTGAAGCTGTGTTTGACATGAAGATAATTAATCATGACAGTCGCATGGGTGACGCGCTCATCCTGATGCGTTACGGACGAACCGCCGCACCAGGGCAAGAATTTTGGATAGTCCTCGACCGCGTCTACCAGTGCGAACATCCGGCTCGCTGAGTAGCCGACCAGAACCGACTTTTCAATTTCAGCCATGATATAAACTACCTTGATCCGATGAGGGTGGCATTGAAAGCTGTTAAAATACACGAAACCCGCATGAAATTCACCAGCTTTCGACTCCTACATGAGTATCGTCCAGAATAAAAAAGCTTTTCACGATTATTTTGTCGAGGAAAAATACGAAGCCGGCGTGATTTTCGAAGGTTGGGAAGTCAAGTCAATTCGTGCCGGACGGGTGCAGATTAAAGAAGCTTACGTCATTGTTCGTAACGGCGAACTGTTCCTCATTGGCTGCCATATCAGTGCGCTGCCGACTGCATCTACTCACATCGATCCGGATCCGGTGCGCACCCGCAAATTGTTGCTGCATGCCGAGGAAATCGAACGGCTCATTGGTAGAGTGGAGCGTGCGGGCTATACCTTGGTGCCGCTGGATATGCACTATAAGGCTGGCAAGATTAAACTTGAAATTGGTCTGGTCAAAGGCAAAAAGCAGCATGACAAACGCGAATCTGAGAAACAGAAAGAATGGACGCGTGACAAGCAACGTCTGATGCGCGCGAAATAACCCATGAAACCCAGTTCAGTTTGCTGAAGACCCCCCAGGGCGCTTCTAATAATCCGGATTTTATTACAATACTTCGTTGCCCACAAAATATTTCTTTATAATCGCCATAAGACAGTGATTTAGAATCTGTAGGGTTCCGGTTTACCCTGTTTGCCTCCCGCTGCAATTTAATTTTTCAAGATACGCGTCTATTCCGTCATGCAAAAACCTATCGCCGTCTGGTTGCTAGCCTGCTGTGCTCTAGTGTTCGCCATGGTGGTGGTTGGCGGCGTCACTCGGCTTACCAATTCCGGGCTTTCTATTGTGGAATGGCAGCCTATCATCGGCACATTTCCTCCGATCAGCCAAAGTGATTGGGAGGTTGTTTTTGAAAAATACCATCAGACGCCTCAGTATAAAAAGGTCAATCAAGGCATGAGCCTGGAGGAGTTCAAAGGTATTTTCTGGTGGGAATATTTTCACCGCTTGCTGGGTCGTGTCATCGGATTGGCATTCTTCATTCCCTTTGTATATTTTATTGCGCGTAAGGGAATCGACCGGCCATTGGGTTTAAAGCTGGCAGGAATTTTTCTGCTGGGCGGTTTGCAGGGTGCAATGGGCTGGTATATGGTGAAAAGCGGGCTGGTGGATAACCCCCATGTCAGCCAGTACCGCCTGACAGCGCACTTAGGGCTGGCTTTCGTTATTTATGCCGCGATGCTATGGGTGGCGTTGGAATTGCTTTTTTCTGCGGGCCCATCGTATGCAGATAGAAGATTACGCAGCTTGCGCCGATTTTCCCTCGCGCTGACCACGCTGATTTTCATCATGGTTTTATCGGGAGGTTTTGTTGCCGGTATCCGCGCGGGGCTGGCTTACAATACTTTCCCGTTGATGAACGGCCACTTTATCCCGCCGGAGATATTTATGCTGGAGCCATGGTATCGCAATTTCTTCGATAACATGGCAACGGTACAATTCGACCATCGCATGATCGCCTGGACGCTGGCAATTCTGGTTCCAATTTTCTGGTTCAAATCCAGGCAACTGCCACTTCCAGCCGGAACCCGGTTGGCCTGTAATCTGCTGTTGGCTATGCTGGCACTACAGATAAGCCTGGGTATTGCCACACTGTTGTTGGTCGTCCCCTTGCCGCTGGCGGCCGCACATCAGGCGGGTGCAGTGCTGCTGTTTACTGCTGCTCTTTGGGTGAACCACAAATTGCGCTAGACCGTAACCAGCATCGGTGGTCTTGAGCGTGGGTTTATCTAATCGTTACTTTATCCGCATTCCCGGTTGCGCACCCTCGTCAGGGCCTAGAAGATACAAGCCGCCACCGTCACCCGCTGCCAGCACCATTCCTTCCGACAGGCCGAACTTCATCTTGCGCGGCGCAAGATTGGCCACCATCACCGTCAGCCTCCCCTTTAATTTTTCCGGGTCATAGGCGGATTTGATGCCTGCGAACACGGTCCGCTGTTCCGTGCCGATGTCCAGCGTGAGCTTGAGCAGTTTGTCTGCACCTTCTACCTGCTCGGCATTGACGATGCGGGCGACACGCAAATCTATTTTGCTGAAATCATCGATCGAGATGGTGGCGGGCTGGGTGGTGGTTTCCACGACGTTCTCCTGGTGTTGGGCATGACGCTGCTGCGAATGCGGTTGTGGCGTGGTGGGTTTGAGGCTTTCCGTGCTGGCTTCGACCAAAGCGGTGATCTGCTTGGGGTCAACGCGAGTCATGAGGTGATCATACGAGTTAATCTTGTGCCCTTCAGGCAAGAGAGTCTCCGCATTCTTCCACGTATACGGATCGAGCTCATTCAGGAAATGCCGGGCGCGATCAGCGGTCGCCGGAAGAATCGGCACGAGCAGTATCGCGAGATATCGGAAGAGATTGATTCCGACACTGCATACATAGTGCAGTCGCTCTAACTGACTTGGATCCTTGGCCAGTTCCCAGGGTTTCTCTTGGTCCACGTACTGGTTGGCGATATTGGTCACTGCCATGATCCAACGAACGGCCTTCCCGTACTCGCGGGAGTTGTATTCCTCGCCGATCCACTCGGAATTGCGGCCCTGATTCTGTACATTTTCAAACGTGTATTGGAAAGCCTTCTGAATCGGCTCATCATTAAGGTTTATCGCGGCGAGTTTGGAATCGAATCGTTTCTCGATAAAGCCCGCACAACGCGCCGCGATATTTACGAACTTCCCAACCAAATCCGAATTTACCCGTGCAGCAAAGTCCTCCAGATTCAGATCGATGTCTTCCATCGTTGAGTTGAGCTTGGCAGCGTAGTAATAGCGCAGCCATTCCGGGTTCAGTCCTTGCTGCAGATAACTTTCGGCAGTGATGAAGGTGCCGCGTGACTTGGACATTTTTTCGCCGTTGACAGTAAGAAAGCCGTGGGCATAGATGTTTGTTGGCGTGCGGTAACCCGCGTTTCTAAGCATTGCCGGCCAGAACAGCGCGTGAAAATAGAGGATGTCCTTGCCGATGAAATGATAAAGCTCGGCAGTCGAGTCCTTCTGCCAGAATTCGTCGAAATCGATGCCTTTGTCATCGCACAGCTTCCTGAAGCTGCCCATGTAACCGACTGGCGCATCCAGCCACACGTAGAAATACTTCCCCGGCGCATCCGGGATTTCGAAACCGAAATACGGCGCGTCACGCGAAATGTCCCAGTCGGAGAGTTTGTTTTCGCCTGCTTCCCCCAGCCACTCGCGCATTTTGTTGGCGGCCTCCGGTTGCAGCGTGCCTGAGGTAGTCCATTCGCGCAGGAAATCCACGCAACGGCTGTCCGAGAGCTTGAAAAAGAAATGCTCTGAGGCCTTCTTCACCGGAATTGCGCCGGACACTGCGGAATACGGATTCTTCAGATCAGTGGGCGCATAGGCCGCACCGCAGGCTTCGCAGTTATCGCCGTACTGGTCTCGCGCGCCACATTTTGGACACTCGCCTTTGATGAAGCGGTCTGGCAGGAACATTTGCTTGACCGGGTCATAGAATTGTTCGACAGCACGGGACGTAATCAGTCTGGCGGTTTTCAGCTTGGTGTAAATGCCTTCAGCATGCTGGCGGGTTTCCGGTGAATGCGTGGTGTAATAGTGGTCGAATTCGACGTGAAAACCAGCGAAGTCACGTTCGTGTTCCTTCTGCACTCGCGCGATTAGCGCTTCCGGTGTAATGCCTTCCTTTTCGGCACGCAGCATAATGGGTGTGCCGTGCGTATCATCGGCACACACATAGTGCACCTCATGCCCCTGCATTTTCTGGAAACGCACCCAGATGTCGGTTTGAATGTATTCCACCAAATGGCCAAGATGAATGCTGCCGTTGGCGTAGGGTAGGGCGGAAGTGACCAGAATTTTTCGCTTGCTCATCAACTGCCTGTAGAAATCCGTTAAACGCGGATTGTAACAAACTGTATAACTCAATCCGATATTTGTTAATATTCGGGGCATTCAACGTTTGTTTGCGTCTCAGGATAAAGGGGTTGCAGAATGGCTATTTCAGAGCAGCAGGTGCAGTCCGTTCTCAAGGAGATTACCGATCTCAGCACCGGCAAAGATTATGTGACCGGCAAGGAAGCGCGTAATATCAAAATAGATGGCAGCAATGTGTCGCTGGACATTGTGCTGGGTTATCCGGCAAAGAGTGTGATTGAGAGTATCCGTAAACAGGTGGCTGACAAGCTGGCAGCCATTCCCGGCATTGGGTCTGTGGATGTCAATGTCACCAGCAAGATTGTTTCGCATAGTGTGCAGCGCGGAGTGAAGCTCATTCCGGGAGTAAAGAACATCATCGCCGTAGCTTCCGGCAAGGGCGGCGTGGGAAAATCCGCAACTGCGGTAAATCTGGCGCTGGCACTGGCTGCAGAAGGTGCTTCCGTCGGTATTCTGGATGCCGACATCTATGGCCCTTCACAACCGCAGATGCTGGGAATTACCGGTCGTCCCGAATCTCTCGATGGCAAGATCCTGGAGCCGATGAGAGCGCACGGCATCCAAGCCATGTCCATCGGTCTGCTGATCGATGCGGAGACGCCCATGGTGTGGCGCGGGCCGATGGTGACCCAGGCATTGCAACAATTATTGACTGAAACCCGCTGGGACGATGTGGATTACCTTATCGTCGATATGCCACCCGGTACCGGCGATATTCAGTTGACATTGGCGCAGAAAGTACCCGTTACGGGTGCAGTCATTGTCACTACTCCGCAGGATATTGCGTTGCTGGATGCACGCAAGGGACTCAAGATGTTCCAGAAAGTGGGCATTCCCATTATCGGCATTGTTGAGAACATGAGTATTCACATCTGCTCCAATTGCGGCCATGCCGAGCATATTTTTGGTGCGGGCGGTGGCGAGAAAATGTGTGAGGACTACGACACCGAGTTTCTGGGAGCATTGCCGCTCGATATTAGAATCCGCGAGCAGACTGATTCCGGCAGGCCTACCGTGGTAGCGGATCCTGGCGGGGATGTGGCAGAAATTTACCGTAGTATTGCCCGGCGCATCGCGGTGAAAGTTGATGAATTATCGCAGGATTATTCCGAGCTATTTGCCAAGATTGTGATCCAGGATACTTGACTCCAATTCCCTTTCACCAGTGACGCTTCGTTGACATCCTCACTCGCACCTCGCCGTACTATGCACCCAAAAGGAAGCTCCCTTTTGGGGTGTACTGTCTGCGGCGTTCGTCCGTCATCGCCTCGTTCCATTTTTGAATTGGAGTTGGAGTGAGACTGCTTCCACGAATACTAATTTCGTCACAACACTTTATTATTCATAGTCACCCTTCGAAAAATGACCATAAAATCTGATAAGTGGATCCGCCGCATGGCGATGGAACACGGCATGATCGAACCGTTCGAACCCAATCAGGTCAAGCAGGAGAACGGCCATAAGATCGTTTCTTACGGCACTTCCAGCTACGGCTATGACATTCGTTGCTCGGATGAATTCAAGTTATTTACCAACATCAATTCAACTATCGTTGATCCGAAGAATTTTGATTCCAATTCCTTCGTTGATGTGAAAAATGATGTCTGCATCATCCCGCCCAACTCCTTTGCGCTGGCGCGCACGGTCGAATATTTCCGTATCCCACGCAACGTGCTGACCATTTGCCTTGGTAAATCCACCTATGCCCGCTGCGGCATCATCGTCAACGTCACCCCGTTCGAACCGGAGTGGGAAGGGTATGTGACGCTGGAATTTTCCAACACCACCCCGTTGCCTGCCAAGATTTATGCAAATGAAGGCGTGGCCCAAGTAATCTTTTTCGAGTCTGATGAAGTATGCGAAACTTCATATAAAGATCGCGGTGGAAAATATCAGGGCCAGCACGGTGTGACCTTACCTAAAATCTAACGAGTGCGGCATGCTTTTGTGCTCACCCTAAGCCGCAAGTTGTTGTGCTTACGCTGCGCCAGAACCTCAATACCCTCCCTCCGGTTGGCCACAATTGTCTGATATAAAATGGTTTCTTTGGCGGTGTCGTCAACGGGCTACAGCATTTATTTTTTACCCTAAAAAAACACTTGATTCTGCTGAAATGCGGTCTATAATTCGCATAATTTTACAGCTATCAGTTAATCCTAGGACACAGGAGGTCATCATGAAAAGCAAAGCAAACTACTTCGGCCCGGTTGATCTGGTCAATATTCATATTCCCGAAACGTAGCGCCTCCGGAGGAAGACTTTCATGCAAACAGGTACCGCCGCTCTACGTAAAAACGTAGAAGCCGAAGTTATATTCGACACCCATCCCGAAGTTAGCCTGGATTTTAAACATGTTCGGGCAGCCCTGCAAAAGGGTTACAGCAAGCCATTCCTGCTGGTTGACAGCAATATTGTGCGCAACAAAGCCCGTCGTTTCAAAGCTGTCATGCCGCGCGTGCATCCCCATTATGCAGTCAAGGCCAATCCCGATCCACGCGTACTGAAAGCGCTGATTGAGGAAGGTACTGGTTTTGAAATTGCCTCTATAGCCGAGCTTGACCTTCTGCTCAGTCTGGGTGTGCCGGCTGCGGAAATATTTTATAGTAATCCGATGAAATCGCGGGCTTATCTGGAGTATGCCGCTTCCAAAGGTGTCGAATGGTATGTGCTGGACAGTGTTGAAGAGCTACGTAAAATTGTCAGCGTCAAACCAGACGCAAAGATGTACGTGCGTATCGATACCCCCAACATTGGCAGTGATTGGCCGCTGGCGGGTAAATTCGGCACACACGCTGCCGAGATTAAAGAGATCATCCTCGAGGCTGTCAAACTCAAGGCCGATCTTGCCGGAGTGACTTTTCATGTTGGTTCGCAGTGCCGCAATCCACAGAATTGGCGCGTGGGGATCGAGCGTGCAAAAAAAGTCTTTGCCGACATGCGCCGTGTCGGGCTGAATCCGCGCCTGCTGAATATCGGTGGCGGTTACCCGGTGCGTCATGTCAAGCCCATCCCTTCGATTGAAGTGATCGGGGAAGTGGTGAATGCGGCCATTGCTGATTTGCCAGAAGGTATTCATATCATGGCCGAGCCGGGACGTTATCTGGTATCGGATGCGGCTTACTTTGTGTGTCGCGTGGTTGGCACCGCCACCCGCAATGGCAAGCGCTGGATGTATTGGGATGCGGGCATGTTTGGCGGCGTGATCGAGGTCACCGAAGGCCTGCGCTATAAAATCCTTACCGATCGCAAAGGACAAGATATTCCCTGGTGTGTTGCCGGACCAACCTGCGATTCGGTTGATATCCTGATGCGTGATGAGATGCTGCCGGAAGATATTCAGGAAGGGGACTTTATCTATATTCCGAATGCTGGAGCCTACACTACCGCCTACGCCAGCAACTTCAACGGCTTTCCATTGCCGGATGTGCTAGTGATCTAAACATAGTTTTGCAGATAAAAATGGCGGGGTGCACTGATGGCGCCCCGCCATTTTTTTGAGTCTTTCACTCGCTGCTTGCAGCGGCTCATTCAAGTTTTTCGATCAAGCACCACAAAATGATATTCCAGCCCATCGGCCTCATCCTGCGAATGCTTCTCACGAAAAATTTCACGCCATTCCTGTTGGTTGAATTCAGGGAATAGTGTGTCCCCGTCGACTTCCTGCTGAATCTCGGTGATATACATTCGCTGACATAGCGGCAGAGCTTGCTGGTAGATCTCCGCACCGCCGATGACAAAACTTTCCTGATTTATATCTTTCCCTTCGCCGCAGACCTTCAGTGCTTCCGCTATCGAACCCACTACGATGGCACCCGGAATTTGATAATCGGGTTGGCGGGTGACGATAACGCTGGTGCGGCCAGGTAACAGTCTGCCGATGGATTCATAGGTCTTGCGTCCCATGACGATGTGATGTCCCATGGTGAGCTGCTTGAAGCGTTTCAGGTCGGCTGACAATTGCCACGGTAAGGCATTGTTTCTGCCGATGACGCGGTTTTTTGCCATCGCCACCAGAATGGAAAAGCGGAGTGGACTCATACTAATTCAAGTTCAAAATTGTCACTGATGAAATAAAATTGGAATCATACCGCAACCGGTGCTTTGATCGCCGGATGCGGGTCATAACCTTCCAGTGTGAAATCGGCATAGGTGAAATCGAAAATGCTGTTGATTGCCGGGTTCAATTGCATCATCGGTAGCTTCCCCGGTTCGCGACTCAACTGTTCCTGTACTTGCTCCAAGTGGTTGAGATAAAGATGCGCGTCACCGAAAGTATGTACAAAATCACCAGGTTTTAGCCCGCAGATCTGCGCCATCATCAGCGTCAGCAGCGCGTAGGAGGCGATGTTGAACGGCACACCCAGGAAGATATCGGCACTGCGCTGATAAAGCTGGCATGAGAGTCTGCCGTCAGCGACATAGAACTGGAAAAAGGCGTGGCATGGCGGCAGTTTCATTTTGTCCAACTCACCCACATTCCAGGCTGAAACAATCATGCGCCGCGAATCAGGGGTTTTCCTGATCTGTTCGATTACCTGCGTGATCTGATCAATGTGCCGTCCGTCTGCGGTCGGCCAGGAGCGCCACTGGTGCCCATAGACCGGACCAAGATCGCCGTTCACGTCAGCCCATTCATCCCAGATAGATACACCATTATCTTTGAGGTACTTGATATTGGTATTACCTTGCAGAAACCACAGCAATTCGTGGATGATGGATTTCAAATGACACTTTTTGGTGGTGACCAGCGGAAACCCCTCGGATAAATCGAAGCGCATCTGGTAGCCAAATACGGAAAGCGTACCGGTACCGGTACGGTCGGGTTTTGTGTGTCCGTGCTTGCGCACATGTTGCATGAGTTCGAGGTATTGGCGCATGGGAGGTTGGTATCGGTATCGGTATCGGTGTTCGGCGAGTAGCTCGGTGCCAAAAGCTATCTCGGGCAATATGGCACATGGCGTATATAATGATAACTGATATTTTAAAGGACAACCGCCAATGCTTGCGACACTGACACAGAATGCTTCACCCCTAAGCTATTCCACCAACGCAGCACACATTCTGGTGATGTTGCCGAAATTAGATAAGTCGTTGGATAAATTCCCGGATAAATCTGATTTTCTGGGTAAGGATGTGCTGGAGGCCCTGTTGTCGCGGCGCAAGATGAAGCCGGATGAAATCAGCGAGGCACCTGTGAGCGCCAATCTCAAGAGCGGTGCATTGTGTGCCTGGATCATGGTGGACCTGAGCAAATCCGTATATGAGCAGCAAACCTGCGCGCGCAAAGCCGTGCAACTGCTGCTGGAAGAAAGCCCGGCAGAAATACATCTTGCGGTTTACGGCGACGCTGATCAGAAGCATGCATTTGCAGAATTGGCAGTATATGCCACATGGGTCAATGGTGCGGTGCTGCCATTGCGGAAAACCGGCAAGAAGAAACCGGGCAGGCAAGCGCTTGCCGGGATCGTGCTGCACGGGCATGTGGAAAGCGGCAACTTTGCGTTGCTGCGTGCCAAGGCGGAAGGCAATCTGCTCACGCGCGAATTGACGGTATTGCCGCCGAACGAACTGACCCCCGGATCCTATCGCAAACGTGTCAAGAAACTCGCCGCCAGTGAAGGCTGGAAGCACCGGGAATTCGATCTTAAAGCATTGCGCAAAATGGGTGCAGGTGCGTTTGTCGCAGTGGCTCAGGGCAGCGATCCGGAAGATGCTGCTATCGTACATTTGCAGCGACGCGTAAAGGGCGCGAAGAAAACTGTAGCATTGGTGGGCAAGGGTATCTGCTTCGATACCGGTGGCCACAACCTGAAGCCGGCGCGTTACATGCATGGGATGCACGAGGACATGAACGGTTCGGCGGTAGCTTTGGGTATCTTGTTGGCTGCCACCCGCGCCGATCTACCGGTAAACATCGATTGCTGGCTCGCCATTGCCCAGAATCACATCAGCCCCCGTGCCTACAAACAGAACGATGTAATCACGGCATTGAATGGCACCACCATCGAAATCATGCACACCGACGCCGAGGGGCGCATGGTGCTGGCCGACACATTGACGCTGGCAGCAAAACAGAAACCCGATGTGATAATGGATTTTGCCACGCTGACCGGCAGCATGCATGTGGCGCTGGGGTCGCGTTACAGTGGCATTTTCAGCAATCGTGATGACCTGGCGCAGCAGGCGCTGGCGGCAGGCAAATCCAGTGGTGAGCGCATCTGGGCATTCCCGATGGATGCCGATTACGAAACGGATCTGGAAAGTAAAATTGCCGACGTCAAGCAATGTACTCTTGATGGCGAGGCAGATCATATTCTCGCTGCGCGTTTCCTCGGTCGCTTTGCCGGTGATACGTCGTCGTGGCTGCATATGGATCTCTCCGCCAGCAGCAGCAAAGGCGGACTGGGTGCAGTAGGCAGCGACGTCACCGGCTTTGGTGTGGCGTGGGGGCTAGAGATGCTGCAGGGCATGTCGTAACACAGGATGGGTAGAACAAGTCCGTGCGTGAGCGCACTTAAAGGGGCAAATTTCCGAACCCAACCCGCTTTTCCGCACCGCATCGCATTGGCATCGGGTCATCCGGCGGTTAATGCAAATATGCTAAACTTGAAATCTTAATTTAGTGAGAGAAATAGAATGTCCGGCAATACCCTCGGCAAGCTTTTTTGTGTCACCTCCTTCGGCGAATCCCACGGCCCCGCGATTGGTTGCGTGGTCGATGGCTGTCCACCCGGAATGGAATTATCCGTTGCAGATATTCAGCAGGAACTGGACCGGCGCAAGCCTGGCACCTCCCGGCATGTAACCCAGCGGCGCGAATCCGACACGGTGGAAATCCTCTCCGGTGTGTTCGAGGGCAAAACCACCGGCACGCCGATTGCGCTATTGATCCGCAACGAAGATCAGCGCAGCAAGGATTACAGCAAAATCATGGATACTTTCCGCCCCGGGCATGCAGATTATGGTTATTGGCAGAAATACGGCATACGCGATTATCGCGGTGGCGGTCGTTCCTCTGCCCGTGAAACTGCGGTACGGGTGGCAGCAGCGGCCATCGCCAGGAAATGGCTGGGCGAAAAATACGGAGTAGTGATACGCGGCTATCTGGCACAACTGGGGCCGGTGGAAATCCCCTTCAAACAATGGAAGATGGTGAACCAGAATCCATTTTTTGCCGCTGATACCAGTTTTGTGCCGCGCCTGGAAGAATTCATGGACAAGCTGCGCAAAAGCGGGGATTCGGTCGGTGCGAAAATCAGCGTGGTGGCAGAAGGCGTGCCGGTAGGTTGGGGCGAACCGGTGTACGATCGGCTGGATGCAGAAATCGCCTACGCCATGATGAGCATCAATGCGGTAAAAGGCGTAGAAGTCGGTGCAGGATTCGCCAGCGTTGCCCAGAGAGGCACCGAACACTCTGATGAAATTACCCCTGCAGGCTTCCTCAGCAACAATGCCGGCGGCATTTTGGGTGGCATTTCCACCGGCCAGGATATTATCGTGAATCTTGCCATCAAGCCTACTTCCAGCACCCGCCTGGAGCGGCGCTCAATAGACAAAACGGGTAAGCCAGTGATCGTGGAAACTCACGGCAGACATGACCCCTGTGTCGGCATTCGTGCGACCCCTATTGCCGAAGCAATGCTGGCGCTGGTGCTAATGGATCATGCTTTGCGCCACCGTGCGCAGAATGCCGACGTGGTGTGCGAAACGCCAAAAATTCCCGGCAAAGTCAGCAAGAAAAAATCTGCGCTATCCTTGGTCAAGGTAAAGCCAAGACCGGCGGAAAATCTGGAACCTGATGAAGCCTGACGCATCGCAGACATAAGGTCATATCTAAAAATCCACTCTGTCTTGTTAGAGCTTCGAATTATTGGATGTGCCCTTAATTCGATTAATGGGGACGATTCTTCTTCCGCCACAATATAGCCTGCGGGATGCTCTTCCAGCCGTCATCCAGTGGTGCTATCGTCGTATTCTATGAAGCAACGTTGGGATATTTTTTGTAGCGTCGTCGACAATTTCGGTGATGTCGGCATCTGCTGGCGGCTCGCGCGCCAGTTGACGCATGAGCACGAATTGGCGGTACGGCTGTGGGTGGACGATCTGGCCAGCCTTGCCCGCATCGCACCGGATGCTGACCTGGCTTCCGCACAGCAGTGGCTGCAAGGGTTCGAGGTATGCCATTGGCGTCAATCATTTGTTGGGGTCGAGCCTGCTGACGTTGTGATCGAAGCATTTGCCTGTGAATTGCCCGGGGCTTATATCGCGGCGATGGCGGCTTTGCCGCAGCCTCCGGTGTGGATCAATCTGGAGTATCTCAGCGCTGAAAACTGGGTGACCGGCTGTCACCGCCTGCCATCGCCCCACCCGCGCTTACCTTTGCTAAAACATTTTTTCTTTCCGGGTTTTGTGCCGGGGACTGGCGGGCTGCTACGCGAGCAGTGGTTATTGCCAGCCCGAAACGCGTTTGATGACGTTGCGCAACTGGCATTCTGGCAACGGTTGGGTGTGCCGGCGCGCAGGGCAGGGGAGTTGCGCATTTCTTTGTTCTGCTACGACTGCTGTGCTCCGCTGGGCGACTTGCTTACAGCGTGGGCCGCCTCAACCGTACCCCTATGCGTGCTGCTGCCGTTGCCATTTCCGCTGCGGTTGCGACAACAGCCGATCGTTGATGTGATTGCGGATTTCTTTGGTGATGTTAACTCCCTTAGTGTTGGCGCGGTGTTGCAATCCGGTCAGTTGACGGCGCGGTTGATCCCGTTCCTGGAACAGGGCGAGTATGACAAGCTGCTATGGGCCTGCGACATCAATTTTGTGCGTGGGGAAGATTCATTTGTTCGCGCACAATGGGCGGCGCGGCCATTTATCTGGCATATTTACCCGCAGGCGGACAATGCGCACCGAGTCAAACTGAATGCTTTTCTTGATCTCTATACTACGGGGATGCCGCCGGACATGGCCGCTGCGGTGCGCGCCTTATGGTATGGCTGGAATGGTTGGAATGATGATGGTCAGATTGGCAATACCTGGCCAGCTTTTGCCGCGCATCAGGCAGCATTGACGCAGCACGGCGAAAAGTGGGCCGGGCAATTGAACCGTTTGGGAGACCTGGCGTCCAATCTGGTGCAATTCAGTCAAAATCGGATATAATCAAACGATTTTTAAGAGCCACTCTGGACTATCAGCTTAAGGTCAGCCTAAGGCTTAACTCGCTGATTAAAACTTCAATTCTCAGGATGAAACATGAAAACCGCAATGGAGCTTCGCGCAGGTAACGTCGTCATGGTCGGCAACGATCCGATGGTTGTACAAAAAGCTGAATTCACCAAGTCTGGCCGTAACGCATCGGTAGTCAAGATGAAGCTGAGGAACCTCCTCTCCGACACCACTGCCGAATCAGTTTACAAGGCCGATGAAAAATTCGACATGGTTGAGCTCGAACGCAAAGACTGCACCTACACTTATTTTTCTGACCCGCTATATGTGTTCATGGATAGCGAATACAACCAGTTTGAGATCGAAGCGGACAACATGTCCGATGTGATGAACTACCTCATCGATGGCATGGAAGATGTCTGCCAGGTAACGTTCTACGATGGCAAGGCAATTTCGATTGAACTGCCGAACAGTGTCGTGCGTGAAGTGGAATATACCGAACCAGCCGTACGCGGCGACACTTCTGGCAAGATCATGAAACCAGCGCGTCTAAAAGGCAATGCTTTTCAGGTTCAAGTTGCCGGTTTTGTTGAAATAGGTGACAAGATTGAAATTGATACCCGTAACAACGAATTCAAGAAACGCGTCTAATCGTTACTGGTCTAATTCCCCGCCCCTTGGGGAAAAGGCCGGCTGAAAGCCTACAGATTACAAGAGCGCAGTTAATGCCTTGCTGCTTGCGGCGGGGGTGGTTTATACGCTGCCCCTTTATTGCGCTACGGTATGTCCAGCGATAGGGCACCTTTAAAAATCCACCACCCGTTATCACCAGACGTTCCATGAAGCACCAGTTACGGTCAGAGCTTTGCGAGAAGTGCGCTTATCACCCTGGTGCCTTGCGTCAATCTATTCACCCCATACCCCGCACTCAAGTTTTGATGTTGAGATAAGCCCGGCCAAGTTAATGGCGATGGGTGCCCCGCATCTTTTTTGCCGCCGTGAGTTACTGGATATTTGAGCAAATTCAATGTGGACTAAAAAGCGGATAGCTGAGGCCGGGGTTAGGGTGGGAGTAGTGATTTATACAGGCATCCATAATTCAGATAGCTTGTTCGTCCACCAAATCGGCCTCTCGTTCAATCCGGATTGAATAAACTGAAATAGCCAGCTACACTTCAAACTTATTCCAGCGATTTGCGGTTATTCTACTGCCTGATTACTGGGTATTGGTGCAAGGGTGAAGCGATATTTATCTATCAGAGGGAGAGGAAAGATGGCAACGAAAAAAGATCTAAATCATATCCACATGTGTGTGGATCGCATTCTGACCGGCAAGCAGAAGATAAAGGCAATGCAACTCGCCATCGGGGAAAACCAGAAGAACCAGCCCAATATCCGTCGGCTTCCTGGCGTATCGAACCACCCAATGAAAATGGCATTAGAGGCCGGGAAGATGTGGGCTGACGGTCGCTTGTTGAAGATTTGTTTTCTGGATGGCTCAAAAATACAGAAGAGCCGGGTGATAGAACATGCCTCACAATGGCTGAAATATGCCAATATCAAGTTTGACTTCGCTGCTGCCAAGGCAAAATCTGATATCCGCATCTCCTTCGTGGCTGATACTGGCTCATGGTCTTATGTCGGGACAGACAGTCTTGGTATACCCAAGAACGAGCCGACGATGAATTTCGGCTGGCTCAAAGATGATACTGACGCCAAGGAGTATAACCGCGTGGTAGTGCACGAATTTGGCCACGCGCTGGGATGTATCCATGAACACCAGAATCCGAAGGGCGGCATCAAGTGGAATGAGGCGGCGGTCTATAAGTATTTCGCCGGGGCACCCAATTTCTGGTCGAAGGAGGAAACCTTTTCAAACGTGATCCAGAAATATTCGTTAAATCAGTTGAACGCATCGACCTACGATGAGAAATCGATCATGCTTTATGCGTTTCCCGGAGAGCTGATTGTAGGTGGCAAGCCAACGCTGATGAATAACAGCCTGTCACGCAGGGACCGTAGCTTTATCAAAAAGATGTACTCTTCGTAAGGGCGAGGATATTGGCGCTGGTTGAAAATTGACCACCCTATTACTATTGACCAGTTAGCTGAATTCAGACAATATACGCAGGTCAATTTTTAAATATATTGCACTTGATTGTTGGTGGCCCCCGCCGACCCCTGATTAGTCACCCGCCAAGGTTATGCTAATTAGGGGTCTTCTTTTGCTCACTTGACTGAGGGGCCTGCGTCAAATGAGCTGATCATTTCCTTATTGCATCGCTCTTTTTTGACATTGAAAATATAGTTTTTGTCGGTCACATAAAACTATAATCTACTATATCTGGCATTCACTCAGATCATATTCACCTGGTCATGGCATGAATACGCGAGATCACCTGGTTTAGGTAGTTGGAAAATAATGTAGGCACTGACACAGTATGCTGCGCCCCCAGCATGAATTTGGTAATGCGGATCCAAACTTAGAATGAGTCTGGGTAATCCTGAACTAAAGCTCCCAGCCCCACAAAAGAATTGCATAATTCATATACGGATATTGTGAAAATGGTTGCTACTGAATATTTGTTTGAGGGAAGATAGGTAGGTAAAGATAAAGTAGAGCTCTAATCAATAGCCCGGATGGTGAAATAGGTAGACACAAGGGACTTAAAATCTCCTTTGTCAAGTCTTTTTCTCATCGGAGATGTCGGCGCAGAGCTTGAAATGGCGCGGGTTTCCCGGGCTTTAGTGCAAATGGCACCAACAGCCCTCTGGCTGCTAGGTGTCATGTAGGGGTCAGTAGAGAGGTACAGTTGGAACAAGCCTAGCGTAGCTAGGCGCAACATCGGTTCGGCAACGAACCAAGTTAGCCCGAGTGGTGAAATCGGTAGACACAAGGGACTTGAAGCAATTTGAGCCCTCCAGGGGAAACCCCGGAGGTGAAGCCCGTCAAATTCGGCGAACGCCCTGGATGCTGCAAGCATCCGAGCCAACACCGAGCCAAGCCCCGGATCGAAAGATTCGAGGGAAGGTGTAGAGAGCAGACGGCGGGCACCTACGGCCGCAAGGCTATGGTGAAGGCGTGCTCCAGACCACGAACAGCGTTCGCGCTGGCGGCGAAAGCCGAAGCGGTAAGAAAATCCCTCGACTCGAAATGGTCGTGCCGGTTCGATTCCGGCCTCGGGCACCAATTTGGAGTGCCGTCCTTGTTCAACCAGGGACGGCTTTTTCATTTCTTTGCGTAGCGGTGTTAGCGGCGGTGCAAATGTGCGCTTAGATGGCGCACTCGTGGTGGCGGCCAGAAACGCCCGTTGAAATCGACGGATCGAGTCGAGCATGCCCGCGTGCGACTTGCCATGGTCAGAACGGTTCGTCTGTGATTTCCGGATCGTGGTTGCAGGTACTGCCGGCGTTGTTTTGAATGTATTTGTCCCGGAAGGTCTGGTGCAGATGCAGTTCATAGTGTCGCCAGATTTGTTCGCGCAAATCGTCGAGCAATTCCACGACCGCCATGGCTTGCTTTGGTGACCAGTTCGCATCGATGAGCAGCGGGATACCGTGCGTGATGCCGGAAGGCAGATGGAGATGGCGTATTTTCATGGGCGTGCAGATTTCTTCGATTTACGTTTCTGTGCGCGCAGCTCGGCTTGTTCTTTCGCGTCCTTGAGGCGGTAGGACTCGCCCTCGATGGAAATGATCTCGGCGTGATGCACCAGGCGATCAACCAGCGAGACGACGCAGCCGGCATTCGGGAACACCTCGCTCCACTCTGCAAAGGGTTTGTTCGTCGTCACCAGCGTGCTCTTGGTTTCGTAACGGCGGCTGATCAGTTCGAAGAGCAAGTCGGCATGACGGTTGGAATACGAGAGGTAGCCGATTTCATCGACCACCAATAGATCTGGCGACGCATAATGGCGCAGGCGCCTGCGCAACGCCGAATCACTGTCGAGGGCAGCGAGTTCGCCCAGCATCTGGCCGGCGACCGTGAACAACACCGTGCGCCCGTTGATCAGCGCCTGATGCGCCAGATTGCGCGCCAGCATGGACTTGCCGATACCGTTGGGACCGACCAGCACCACGTTGGAACAGGTCTTGAGAAATTCCAGCGACATCAATTCCTCGATCGCCGCCCGATCGCAGCGTGCCGGCCAACTCCAGTCGAAATCGCACAAGGGCTTGAAACGGCCAATCTGCGCCTCCCGCAACCGTCGTTCCAGGCTGCGGCGGCTGCGCTCCTCTTCCTCCCACTGCACCAGCTCTGCGACCCAGCCGGCATCGGTGAGCTCGGACCAATGCGCCAGCAAGCCGTTGAGGCGCAATTCCTGTGCGCGGCGCTGTAACGCTTCAGAGTTCGTCATCCTGGTCTCCTTTGAGCTTGTCGTAAGTATCGAGGCGGTGCGGCAGCACCGGTTTGTCACGCCGTTGCACATGCTCGGGCAAGATCAGGGCCACCGGCGGCGCTTTGTGCAAGGCCTGACGCCGGCGTTCCAGCGCCAGACCGACCGCGTTCGGATGCGGCACACCGCCCGCCAGCGCCTCTTCGATGGACGCCTGCAATTCGGCGGCGCCATAGCGCTCCAGAAGCAGCAGCAAGGCCGCCGTGATGCTGCCCAGATTGTTGCCGCGTGCGGCCGCTTGCAGGAGCAAGGTGGCACTGGCCGGCGCTGCCTGGTTCAAGCGATTCATGCCGCGATGCTGGCGGGCCTGGCGTTTATGCTTGACCAAAGTCTCGATGTGACACGGCTCTTCAACCTGCGCCCCCTTGTCGTAGCTGCGCGGATGGTCGGCGAGCACGACACCGCCATCGACGATGCGCACCCGCTGCGGGTCGGCCTGCACCGTCAGCATCTTCAGCACATGGGTATGCGGAATCGTGTAGTCGTTGAGGTCGAAGCGCACATATGGCGTCTTGCCGGCTTTTACCTCGACCCGCTCGTCGGTCGGAAACGGTTGTTCCGGCAAGCGCAGCAAGAGCGGCTGTTCCTCGGCAAAGACTTGGCCGACGCGCAGGCGAAGATCTGCGGGCGATGGCCGGTCAGCCGCCTGGCCGAGGCACCACTGCTGTGCCTGCCGATTCAAATCGTCGACATTCGTAAAGGTGCGCGCGGCAAAGAAGCTTTCCCGCACATAGCGGATCGCCCGTTCGACCCGGCCTTTTTCATTTCCGCGCGCCACTGCCACCGGCCTCGGCTCATACCGGTAATGACCGGCGAATGCCAGCAGCGTGGGGTGAAACCGGATCGCGTCGCCCTGCCGCTCCAACACGGCGCTCTTGAGATTGTCATATAGCAGGACCCTCGGCAACCCATTCCATGCGGTGAAGGCACCGACGTGCCCGCGCAGGAAGTTCTCCATCCGTGCATCGAGGAAGAAGTACAGAAATATCTGCCGCGAATAGCTCAGTACCGCAACAAACGCCATCAGCGGGCGCCTGGCACGACCGATTTCCAGATGCCCGAAGTGACCCCAGTCGATTTGCCCCTGTTCGCCCGGCAGCGTCGTCAGACGCAGATAAGCCTCTGCTATCGGGCGCGGGCGGTGCAAGGCAATGAGGTGACGGAAATGATCCGGGGCGCCCCGATAGCCGCGCTCGCGCACCATCGCGTACAGCCGGCTGGCCGTAAGCGTGGAGAATTTCTCCAATGTCTGACCAATGAAAGGCAGATAGGGATCGACCTGGGAGGGGCGCCGCACAAAGCTGTTCGCCGGCAGGCCCGCGCGCACCAGCACCCGCTTGACGGTGCCATGATGCACATGCAACTGGCGCGCGATGGTGCCCATGCGCCATTTTTCGACATGGTAGTACCGCAGGATCTGCGCTTCGAGCTCAGGGGGAATGGCCATGATCGACGCCTCTTCGTTCAGGTTTGCACGCGATGCGGCGAACTCGACGGCGAAGCGGGCCGATCCGAACAAATTCCAGCTGGGCCAACCCGCAGAAACAACAGCAAGGACCCGATGGCGCGACCAGGCATGCACCAAGGGAGGGCTTTGCCGATGCCTCCGAGTTCGCCACCAGTAGAGCACTCGGCGGCAATGGCGGGGAACCCTGATGCGTCACGTTCTGCAAACGGGCGCGATAACGGCGGGATCGCGCGGCGTGGTTGAAGTGGCCAATCCGGCTCGCCTGGTAGCGCATGCCGGCTTCGCGCATCGACGCCGCACGGGCTTGCTGCGCGCACTTGCCAGCGCAATACATCTGGCCACGATCGCAGTAGCTGCAGATCAAGACCTGCGCCCGGCAACGCGCGCACAAAAAGAAACGGCCTGGAATATCCATCGGCGGCTAAGGTCACGCCGATAAGGGATCGACAGGAAGGTCTGTTCTGTGGAACAATCATCCTGCACATGTGCCCATGCACGTTGTGGGGCACGGCATCGGGGGAACTTGGTCGTTTTAACCGGTGTCGTGCCTGTTCTTTCCGGCATCGACATGTGTACCCTGTTTGGGCCCCGATGTCATCCTTCAGGCCCGATCGAACTTCCTGACGCCTACCCACAAACGGTCATTCCGCTGTCGCGGCTGCCTTCTTGAGAAATCAATAAAGAAGCAAAATTCCAGGTCAACGGCAACATCCAAAACCACCAGCAAAACCAGTCGGAAATGCTGCGCTTACGCTTCGCCGCCAGATTTACGCTCTTTCTGACCGCCGTTCACATAGCGGCGGTACGCGGTAGCGCTGCTCGCTTAAACCCTCGATCCCGCGCCATGAACGCGTCGAGCATGTGCGGAATCAACGTCGCGGCATCAATCGGCTCGCCGTAGGTCTTCGCATGCAACTCCGCATATCGGTCAAGGTCCGCCCTGAGCGCGGTCGTGCAGGCGAAAGTGACCTTGATGGTCGCGATCTTGGGCAGCGGCCCCAGCCGCAGCTTGCTGGTGGATATGCTCATTGCGACGATCCCCTCTGGAAGAACAGCGGCTGATACGGCCGCAGGATCAGATCCTTGTTCACCATGACCCGCATCGGAAAGCCGGGCCGGATAGTGAGCGTCGGCTGGATGCTTACATTGCGTTTGGTGATCTCCTGACCGACCTGGTTCACTGTGTCCTGCCCGCTCTGGCGCGTGGCGATGATGATCTTGCCATCGCTGCCGGTGCGATCAGGCGCAGCCAATTCAGCACCCACGCCGAGCAGCGTGGACAACGCAGCACCAGCGAGGATGCGATCCCAATGCCAATCGACGCCATCTTC
>VFJL01000045.1 GCA_009886095.1 Nitrosomonadales bacterium
CCTAGAAAAGTACTAGGATTTAGATCGGCGCATGAGGTATTCTTCGGGGTGGAAATAAGCTACACCAAACAACCATTGGTTGTTGCACTTCGAACTTGAATCCACGACTGTCAGCACTTACTTAGTGATCAATTAAGCTTCCGTGAATGTCTTGTTTAGACCACCTCCTTATTTGGGACCCACGCCAGCATTTCTCTTGACGCGGGTGTCCAATAGAAGCACTGAACAAGTTCCCTGAATTACGCTCAATATGAAAATCATTTTCGCCGGCACTCCAGTGTTCGCAGCACGCGCACTTGAAGCCCTGCTGGAAGCCGGACATGAGATCGCGCTGGTGTTAACCCAGCCTGATCGTCCTGCCGGACGAGGCATGAAAACTGCGATGAGCGCCGTTAAACTATTAGCGCAAAAGCGTGGACTTCCCCTGTTGCAGCCACACTCACTCAAACAATCCGGATTGGATAGCCAACTCGCTGCCATTGATGCGAATGTAATAGTAGTTGCAGCTTATGGGCTGATTCTACCTGCAACTGTCTTGAGTATTCCACACTCTGGTTGCCTTAACATCCATGCCTCACTGTTGCCGCGCTGGCGGGGTGCCGCACCAATTCAGCGGGCGATATTGGCGGGTGACCTGGAAACCGGTATCACCATCATGCAAATGGACTCAGGTCTCGACACTGGCGCTATACTGCTGCAGAAAAGTGTCCCCATCACGCAAGATGACACCGCGCAAACCTTGCATGACAAGCTTGCCTCAATGGGAGCACACTGCATCGTGGAGGTGCTGACGCTTTTGCAACAGAGACGACTCGCTGCAACTGCTCAGGATAAGACAGCTGTCAGTTATGCACCTAAACTGGAGAAAACCGAGGCGGAAATTGACTGGCGGTTGGATGCGGAACAAATCAATCGCACTGTACGAGCGTTTAACCCCCATCCCGGTGCATACTCCCGGATACGTGGAACCCCTCTGAAAATATGGCAAGCGGAAGTGGCTGCAAATGCTGCTGGCAACCCTGGAGAAGTTGTCGCAATTGGACGCAAAGGCATCGCGGTAGTATGCGGTGACGGTGCGCTGGTGCTGAAAATAGTGCAGAAACCCGGTGGAAAAAAAATGAGTGCAGTGGAATTTCTTGCAGGATATCCATTGCAGCCTGGGAATCGCTTTGAATGTCGGGATGATTAAAACTCAGCATATAGCCACTGCCGTCGTGAGCAAAGTGCTGGCCGGTGCAAGCCTGACTGCGGTGTTGCAGAAAACCTGGCGTGCCCACCCCGCTCTTTCTGGCCAGCAGCGTGGAGCAATTCAGGATATAAGCTATGGCGTGCTGCGCTTCTACGGTCAACTTGATGCATTACTCAAGCTGTTGTTGAACAAACCGCTGCAGCATCAGAATCTGCGTTGTTTATTGTTGGTGGGCTTGTATCAACTGCAATATAGCAAAGCTTCGCCCCATGCAGTGGTAGACCATGCCGTATCTGCATCCTGCAGTTTGAGCGACAGCAAGCGCAGCAAGGAGGTATCTGGACTGGTCAACGCGGTGTTGCGCAACTTCATGCGGCAACGTACAGCCTTGCTGGCGCAGGCGGACGAAAGCGAAGTGGGGCGCCATTCCCACCCGCAGTGGTGGATAAACAAGCTGCGTATGCAATATCCCCACAACTACCAGGCAGTATTGGAAGCCGACAACCAGCATCCGCCAATGACGCTACGAATTAACCGGCGCAAGATTGAAGTAGCGGAGTACCAGAAACGACTCTATGAATGCGGCATGCATGCACAATTATTATGGGATGATGCGCTCATTCTGGCACAGCCGGTGGCGGTAGAGAAGCTGCCTGGGTTTGCCGAAGGATTGGTGTCGGTGCAGGATGCCGGCGCGCAACTAGCTGCGCCGTTGCTGGACGCACACGGTGGCATGCGCGTATTGGACGCCTGTGCTGCTCCCGGGGGCAAAAGCGCACATCTGCTGGAATTGGCAGATGTAGAATTGACCGCGATCGACCATGATGCTGCGCGACTTTCCCGTGTAGCGCAAAACCTTTCCCGGTTGGAACTCAAAGCTCATCGTCTCGTCTGCGGCGATGCGGCGTGCCCGGCGGGGTGGTGGGATAACAGACCATTTGACCGCATCTTGGCCGATGTACCTTGCTCTGCTTCGGGAGTAGTACGCCGTCATCCCGATATCAAATGGCTGCGGCGTGAAAGCGACCTCCTCCAATTCGCCGCAAGCCAGCAGAAAATACTCGACGCCTTGTGGCAGACCCTGGCTAGAGATGGTAAATTGCTCTATGTCACCTGCTCGCTATTCGCCGAAGAAAACAAGTTGCAGGTGGCCGAATTTTTGCGCCATCATCCAGATGCCTGTCCGTTGCCTTTATCTGGAATGGAAGCGATTGACGGACAACTGTTGCCGGACTTCCAGCATGACGGTTTCTTTTATACCCTGTTACATAAATCCTGATCCCATGGTGCGGCTATTGCACGTGATTGCGATGCTGCTGCTGGCGGGGGGGTTATTGCTGGCCACCGCTGTTCGTGCCGAGGATATACGGATACAGTCTGTTGCGCTGGATGCAGTGGATGAGGGCTTTCAGTTCAACGCCGATGTTGAGATTACACTCAACCCCATGTTGGAGAGAGCGCTCGAGAAAGGTATCGTACTGTACTTTGTGACCGAGCTCAATCTGCTGAGTCCACGCTGGTACTGGCTGGACGAAAAGGTTGCCCGGAGCAAGCAACGTGAGGCATTGAGCTATTACGCACTTACTCGCCAGTATCGTTTGGGCCGCGGATCACTATCGCAGAATTTCAGCACACTGAAGGAAGCGCTACAGGTTTTAGGGCGAGTACGTAATCGCCCCATTGTTGCAAATTCCGAACTGAAGCAGGGCGCGGAGTACATTGCAGAACTACGCGTGTGGCTTGATCTGTCGCGCTTACCTAAACCGTTCCAGGTAGAAGCGCTTAGTTCCAGGGAGTGGGCTTTGAGCTCCGATACATTGCAATGGAATGTAAGTCTGCCCATGCAGAAGCTTCAACATGGGGGCAGGCCGTGAAGTACATCATTATTATTGGCTCGGGACTTGGTGCGGTGATGCTATTTCTGCTCGCAACCGCAGGTGCCAATACCGAATTTTTTGAGCGCCGTTATCAACTTCTAATTGCGCTCAATGTCGGCTTTGTACTACTTCTCATGGCGCTAGTGGGGTATTTGCTGTGGAGACTCAGGCGCAGGCTCAAGGCGGGTGTATTCGGTTCCAGACTGGCATTACGCCTGTTATTGATTTTCTCGCTGATGGCGATTCTTCCGGGTGTACTGGTGTATAGCGTATCGATGCAGTTTCTAGGGAAAAGCATCGAATCCTGGTTTGACGTTAGGGTAGATCGGGCACTCGAGGGCGGTTTGAACCTAGGGCGCACCGTACTCGATAATCTACTAAATGAATTACGCGAGAAAACCCAAATCACCGCACTTGCGTTATCCAAGCAATCCGCTATGCCACTGCCAATGCCAACGCTGGATCAACTGCTGGATCAATCGCAGATGCAGGAGGCTACGCTGTTTAATCAAGACGGCAGGGTAATTGCGTTTTCTGGTACGGATGGTACCGGCTTATTCACGGAAATGCCGAGTGCTGCGGTGATGAGTCAGGTAAGAATGCAGGGGGTATATAGTGAAGTTGAGTCTATCCCCGGCAAGGGCTTGTATTTGCGGGTGGTGGCCCCAGTCAATGCGCTAAGCCTGGAGGAGGGCAGTCGTGTACTGCAATTGCTGCAACCGGTACCGAAACAACTAGCCGGAGACGCAGAAATTGTGCAGGCAGTGTTTCGTGATTACCAGGAATTGTCATTGTCACGCCAAGGACTGAAGGAGCTCTACGCGGTGACATTAACGCTTGCGCTGCTGCTCTCGTTTCTTTCCGCACTGGCTGCGGCATTCCTCATCAGCGAACGACTAAGTGCACCGCTAGGCATGTTGGCTGAAGGTACCCGCGCTGTGGCTCAGGGCGATTTCAGCAGACGCCATCCAGTGCAGAGTCGGGATGAGCTAGGGGTGCTGACCGAATCATTCAACCTCATGACCCAGCAACTGGAAGAAGCGCGCACGGTGACCCAACGCAACCAGCAAGAAGTGGAAAGTGCCAGGGCTTATCTGGAAAGCATACTGTCCAATCTTTCATCCGGCGTTCTGGTATTCGACGAAAACTTACGCATGCGTACCGCAAATCTTAGCGCAGAACAGATTCTAAAGGTCCCCTTGGCTGGCTTTGAAGGGTTGACCATGGAAGAATGTGCGGCACGAGAGCCTCAGCTGCGCTCTTTCGAAGCTGCAATCCTGGGAGGATTTCATTCGGGGAAAACTGGCGAATGGCAACGCCAAGTAGAGCGCCCAGGAGATGGTGATAACCAGGTATTGCTGCTACGCGGAACGCGCCTACCCCACGTATCGGGCGACGGTGGCGTCGTGGTATTTGATGACATTACCAACTTGCTACAGGCGCAACGCACTGCGGCGTGGGGCGAAGTAGCGCGGCGTCTGGCGCATGAAATCAAGAACCCACTCACCCCCATTCAGCTTTCTGCCGAGCGTATGCAGCACAAACTTTTGGAAAAACTGGACGGGCAGGATGCAAAAATATTGCAGCGCTCAACTGAAACCATCGTCAACCAGGTAGAAGCACTGAAGAGGATGGTCAATGAATTCAGTGAATATGCACGTGCGCCGAAATTGGAATTGCAACCGCTGGATATCAACAAACTGGCGCAGGAAGTGCTGGCATTATATGAGACAGAAAATGTGGGGGCAGAAGAGGATTTGCCCTCGCACATTCACCTGACTCTTGCCTCTGGTCTGCCGCTGGTGAGGGGTGATTCGGCACGACTGCGTCAGGTGATCCACAATCTGTTACAAAACGCTCAGGACACACTGATTGATGTCGCGGAGCCTGTCATCACGGTGCGTACCGAAACGGTGCAGGGTATGGTGCGCCTTAGTGTAAGCGACAATGGTGGGGGGTTTCCAGATCAGGTCAGGTCGCGCGCGTTTGAGCCTTACGTTACCACCAAGCCCAAGGGCACGGGACTCGGGTTGCCCATCGTTAAAAAAATCGTTGAGGAACACAATGGGACGATACAAATCGAAAACATTCTGCCTCACGGAGCTCGCATCTCCATCTCTCTGCCGATAATGATGGAAAACAATTCGACAATTAGATATGAAACCGTATGATTATGGCCAGCCACTAATATAAACATCTGGGTTATGCCCATCATCCTGAATCCGGCAGCTGACCACTCATTTTTAAATTTAACGACATGATTTATAGTAACTTTTTGCAGAATTTGCGCCTCACCTTTTGGGTGAGTTCGCTACATAGCAGATTACATGGCTTTTGCAGCACATGGCTGCGTTGCAACTCTTTGGAGTGGAATGACCATTCCGCGTCGTTGCGCCTTGTCCTGCACCCTAAAAACCGTACACTCTACCCCGTCCAACTGCCGGACTTAGGATCATGGCTGGGCGTTCAATTCTAGAATTATGACCAACAATACAATACTTATCGTTGATGATGAAATCGGCATACGCGAACTGCTATCCGAAATTTTGCGTGATGAGGGCTACCGCGTAGCGCTGGCGGAGAATGCTGGACAGGCCCGCAATTGGCGTAATCAGACGCGCCCTGACCTGGTGCTGCTGGATATCTGGATGCCTGACACTGATGGCATCACCTTGCTGAAAGAGTGGGCGGGCAGTGGGCTTCTCACTATGCCGGTGGTGATGATGTCGGGACACGGCACCATAGACACTGCGGTGGAAGCAACGCGTATTGGTGCGTTCGGTTATCTGGAGAAACCGATACCGCTGCAAAAACTGCTGAGTACGGTAGGACGCGCGTTACGCGGGGGCCAAGTCAAACCGTCCGCTACTCTTTCGCTTACCGGTCTGGGCAAGGGATCACTGATTGCCACTCTAAGAAAACGTCTGGAACAGGTCGCCAACCTGAAGACATCACTGTTGCTTACTGGTGAACCAGGAACAGGGATGGAACTGTGCGCGCGCTTTCTGCACCGCTCCAATACGCCGTGGGTGGAGCCAGATACACTTACATCTCTTGCAGATGCCCCGTTTGCCTTGCTTGAACAAGCACGAGGTGGATTGTTATTTCTCAAAGAAATCGACAGACTCAACCGGTTGGAACAGAAAGGCTTGCTACTGCTGTTAGGAAAACTGGAAAAATACAATGTGCGGCTTGTGTGCGTTACCTCCACACCACTGGTTACCCTGACGGCACAAGGCGTCTATGACCCCAGGTTATATGAGATTCTGAGCAGCCTCTGTATTAATGTTCCTGCGCTAAAGGCGCATAGGGAAGATATTCCCGATCTTGCCAGCCAGATACTCTCGCGCTGTATTGAATCAGGCGAAGTGTCACTGCGACAATTCAGCACTGCTGCACTCAATGCGTTACGCAATTACGACTGGCCCGGTAATCTCACGCAGCTAACCGGTGTGGTACGCTCTTTGGCGCTAACCGGCACTGGCGATGAAATTTCAGTTGATGACGTGCAACAGGCACTAGTCTCTCCAGTATCGGCACAAACTGTCTCAAGTGTGCCATTTAACATTCCACTACGTGAAGCACGTGATTTATTTGAAAAAACATATTTTGATCGGCTCATCGAGCAGGAGAGCGGCAACATGACCCGAGTGGCAGAACGATCGGGGCTAGAGCGCACACACCTTTATCGAAAACTTAAATTATTAGGCATCAAGCTACGGAATCATTGACATCAAAAAGGAACGCCCTGGGAAATTTCCGATTCTTTCGTAGTTGTCTGACATCGCATCTTAAGCGATAATATTGCTTTTGCCAGTCCGCATCTTTGTTTGGGTCGGGCGTATGCTGTCTTTTTATTTTTTATATCTTGCTGAACGAGGGAGTCCGCATCCATGGGAACATTCAATGATTTTAATGCGCCAGTATTCAAGAACCTGACTAGCGCTATCCGTGCTTTGGCGATGGATGCTGTGCAACAAGCTAATTCCGGCCATCCTGGCATGCCTATGGGTATGGCAGAAATCGCCGAGGTATTGTGGATTCATCATCTGCGCCATAATCCCACCAATCCAAAATGGGCTGATCGCGACCGCTTCGTGCTGTCTAATGGGCACGGCTCAATGTTGATTTATGCGCTGTTGCACCTTACTGGCTACGATTTGCCGATGGAGGAGATCAAACGTTTTCGTCAGTTTCATTCCAAGACTCCTGGTCACCCAGAATATGGCTATACACCCGGCGTGGAAACTACTACTGGCCCATTGGGACAGGGCATCACCAACGCAGTAGGTATGGCGCTGGCGGAAAAAATTCTGGCTGCTGAATTCAATCGCCCCGGTTTTGACATAGTTAACCACTATAGCTATGTGTTCCTTGGGGACGGCTGTCTGATGGAAGGAATCTCCCATGAAGCCTGTTCATTGGCAGGAACACTAGGACTCGGCAAACTGATCTGTTTTTACGACGACAACGGCATCTCTATAGATGGTCATGTGGAAGGCTGGTTCACCGACGACACGCCCAAGCGTTTTGAGGCTTATGGTTGGCACGTGGTGCCCAATGTCAACGGTCACGACCCAGTTGCCATTGAGGCGGCGATTGAAGCAGCCAAGCGGGCCAGCGACAGGCCTTCGATGATTTGCTGCAAAACTGTCATCGGCCTGGGTTCTCCCAATAAAGCCAACACCCACGAAGTGCACGGCGCGGCGCTGGGCGATGCGGAAATCGCCGCCGCCCGTCCCCACATCGGCTGGAACCATTTGCCATTTGAAATCCCCCAGGAAGTCTATGACATGTGGGATGGACGCGCCAAGGGCAAAAAACTGGAAGCTGAATGGGATCAGAAATTTGCCGAATATACCAGGCAGTATTCTGCCGAGGCTGCCGAATTCACGCGCCGTATGGCGGGTGAATTGCCAGCCAATTGGCGTGAGCACGCCGAAGGTTTCATCAATCGCGTCAATGCCAAGGAAGAAACCATTGCCACCCGCAAAGCTTCACAAAATGCGATCGAGGGCTTGGCACCAGTATTGCCAGAACTGATTGGAGGTTCGGCCGATCTGGCTGGATCCAACCTTACCTTGTGGTCGGGTTCGAAAGGCATCAACCGTGAAACCGGCGGTAATTATGTTTATTACGGCGTGCGTGAATTTGGCATGAGCGCCATGATGAATGGGTTGTCGTTACACGGCGGCATCATCCCCTATGGCGCTACCTTTCTGATGTTCTCGGAGTATGCCCGCAATGCTCTGCGCATGGCAGCGCTGATGAAGATCCGTAACCTGTTTGTATTTACGCATGATTCGATTGGTCTGGGTGAAGATGGTCCGACGCACCAACCAGTAGAGCAAACTGCGACTCTGCGCTATATCCCCAACATGGACGTATGGCGCCCCTGTGACACAGTTGAGTCCGCAGTGGCTTGGGCGCGGGCAATTGAGCGCAAGAACGGTCCTTCAACACTGATCTTCAGCCGTCAGAATCTGCCATTCCAGAAACGCGACACGGCCACTATCAAGCTGATCGACAAGGGTGGTTATATCCTGTCGGAAGCGGTTGATGGTAAACCGCAGGCAATTCTGATTGCTACCGGCTCAGAAATCGGGCTGGCAATAAGTGCGCAAAAAGTATTGGCCGAGACAGGCATCCATGTACGCGTAGTCTCAATGCCTTGCACCAATCTATTTGATCGTCAGGATCAATCCTACAAGGACAGCGTGTTGATCAGTGGTGTGCGACGCGTTGCAGTAGAGGCGGGGACTGCTGATTTCTGGCGCAAATACGTGGGACTCGAAGGAGCAGTGGTGGGCATGACTACCTTTGGCGAGTCTGCACCGGCTAGTGAGCTGTTCAAACATTTCGGCTTCACCGTTGAGAATGTAGTGAAGACAGTGAAGAGTGTAATCTAACTAATTGACAGAGCAGCGATGCGGAAATTAACACACCGCTGCAGTTCATTTTTTCCATTCAAGGAGCTCACAACATGACAATCAAAGTTGGCATCAATGGATTCGGTCGCATCGGACGCATGGTATTCCGCGCAGCGGTACAAGATTTCCCGGACATCGAAGTCGTTGCCATCAACGACCTGCTCGAACCCGATTACCTGGCTTACATGCTACAACACGATTCCGTGCATGGCCGCTTCAATGGTAGCGTCTCCGTTGAAGGCAACACTCTGATAGTCCGCGGCAAGAAGATCCGTCTGACCGCCGTCAAGGATCCCGCCGAACTGAGATGGAATGAAGTGGGTGTCGATGTCGTTGTCGAGTCCACCGGCTTGTTTCTCACCAAAGAAACCTGCGCGAAACACATCACCGCTGGCGCCAGGAAAGTCATCATGTCGGCGCCATCCAAGGACGACACACCTATGTTTGTGTACGGCGTGAATGACAAGACCTATGCTGGTCAAGCCATTGTTTCCAACGCTTCATGCACCACCAACTGTCTTGCCCCCATCGCCAAAGTACTGAATGACACCTTCGGGATCAAGCGTGGTCTGATGACTACCGTACATGCCGCCACCGCTACTCAGAAAACTGTCGATGGCCCTTCTAATAAAGACTGGCGCGGTGGCCGTGGCATTCTCGAAAATATCATCCCCTCTTCGACCGGCGCTGCCAAAGCTGTCGGCGTAGTCATTCCCGAACTGAATAAAAAGCTCACCGGCATGGCTTTCCGAGTACCCACCTCTGACGTGTCTGTGGTTGACCTTACCGTCGAATTGAACAAAGAAGCTTCCTACGCTGAAATCTGCGCCGCCATGAAAGCCGCATCAGAAGGATCAATGAAAGGTGTACTCGGCTATACCGACGAAAAAGTCGTCTCTACTGACTTTCGTGGCGACAGCTGTACCTCTATTTTTGATGCGGAGGCTGGCATGGCACTGGATAGTAGTTTCATCAAAGTTATTTCCTGGTACGACAACGAGTGGGGTTACTCCAGCAAAGTTCTAGAGATGGTGCGCGTAGTTGTTAAGTAACTTGCAATGAAGCGTAATAGATAAGCCAGATAAACCAAATACTCATCATGTGACTCACGTCGCAAATGCCTCTCAACGTAAGGAATGGTGCGTAGGCCATTTCTTACACTTTAACAAGTTTGGAGCTTTCCATGTCCGTCATCAAGCTAGTCGACCTCGATCTCAAGGGTAGACGTGTGTTCATTCGCGCCGATCTCAACGTGCCCATTAAAGACGGCAAGATCACATCCGATGCGCGCATTACCGCTTCTATGGCCACTATCAACCATTGTCTAAAACAAGGTGCTAAAGTGATGGTGACCTCGCATCTGGGCCGACCGGAAGAAGGCGTGTGGTCCGAAGAAAATTCGCTTAAACCAGTTGCTGACGATATTGCTGCGCGTCTGGGTAAACCCGTGCGCTTGATCAGGGATTGGGTCGAAGGCGGATTCGAGGTTGCGGAAGGCGAGCTGGTGGTGCTGGAGAATTGCCGCATTAACAAAGGCGAAAAGAAAAATGTCGATGAGACCGCGCAAAAATACGCCCAGCTGTGTGATGTATTCGTGATGGATGCCTTTGGTACCGCGCACCGTGCTGAAGCCTCGACCCACGGTATCGCCAGATACGCTGCCGTTGCCTGTGCCGGTATTTTGCTGACGGAAGAGCTGAATGCACTGACCAAAGCGCTGCTGAACCCGGTGCGGCCCATGGTTGCCATCGTCGGTGGCTCCAAAGTTTCAACCAAGCTAACCGTGCTTGAGTCTCTGTCGGATAAAGTTGACCAACTGGTGGTTGGCGGCGGTATTGCCAATACCTTCCTTAAGGCCACCGGCAAAAATATTGGAAAATCTCTATGCGAAGATGATCTGGTGTCTACCGCAAGAATGCTAATAGATAAAATGGCAAAACGTAATGCTTCTATTCCTATCGCGGTAGATGTCGTAGTTGGTAAAAAATTCGATGCCAATGAACCTGCGGTATTAAAAAATGCCGATGCGGTTGCCGATGATGAGATGATTTTCGATATCGGCCCAAAGAGTGCGAAAGAACTGGCAGATATTATTATGCAAGCCGGCACGGTGGTATGGAATGGTCCGGTCGGCGTGTTCGAGTTCGATCAGTTTGACGCCGGCACCAGAACCGTTGCTATGGCCATGGCCAATACCAAAGCTTTTACCCTGGCAGGTGGTGGCGACACTATCGCCGCGATTCAGAAGTACGGTATCTATGACAAGATATCTTACATTTCGACTGCTGGCGGTGCGTTCCTGGAGTTCCTCGAAGGCAAAAAACTGCCTGCCGTGGAAATACTGGAACAGCGTGCACACTGATACCTGCAACAAACCTTATCCCCATTAAAAATGATCCGAAGAACAAAAATCGTCGCAACCCTCGGACCGGCATCCAGCGACCCCAAGATTCTTGAGCGCATGATCAATGCCGGGGTTGATGTAGTGCGCATTAATTTCTCCCATGGCACTAGAGAGGAACACATTGCACATGCCGAATTAGCCAGGTCATTGGCCCGTTCCTCCGGCCATATTGTGGGAGTACTGGCAGATCTGCAGGGACCCAAAATTCGTATCGGTAAATTCGAGCATGGGAAAATCACGCTGAAAGCCGGCGACAAATTCGTGCTTGATGCCGAATGTGAACTCGGTAATCAGGAAAGGGTGGGGCTGGATTATAAAGAGCTGCCAAATGATGTGGGAACCGGCGTAACTCTGATGCTGGATGATGGCCGCATCGTGCTGGGTGTTTCCCAAGTCAGGGGACACCAAGTGTATTGCGTGGTGGAACAGGGCGGAGTATTGTCCAATAATAAAGGTATCAACCGCAAAGGCGGTGGACTCAGTGCACCTGCATTAACCAGCAAGGATATGGAGGACATTAAGACTGCTGCGGCGCTCAAAGCAGACTATCTGGCGGTGTCTTTTCCGCGCACTGGCGATGATATGCGCTGGGCACGTGACTTGATGCACGCGGCTGGCGGCAAAAGTCTGCTGATGGCAAAAATTGAGCGCTCGGAAGCGATTCTGGCACTGCACGATATTTTGCAAGCCTCCGACGCTATCATGGTGGCACGCGGCGACCTGGCAGTGGAAGTGGGTGATGCGGTGGTGCCGGCATTGCAGAAACGCATGATACGCACGGCTCGAGCCAACAGCAAACTGGTGGTAACTGCCACACAGATGATGGAGTCAATGATTACCAGCCCGATTCCAACTCGTGCGGAGGTATCTGATGTGGCTAATGCGGTATTGGATGGCACTGATGCGGTAATGCTATCGGCGGAATCTGCTGCAGGGGAGTACCCAGTTGAGGCGGTCGAGGCGATGGCCAGGGTGTGCCTGGAAGCGGAAAAAGAATACCTGGCGAGCTTGGAGCTGCGGCAAATGCCGGATACACCCCCTGACACCATCGAGGAAACAATTGCGCGCGCCACCATGTTCACCGCCGGCAGTCTGGAGATCCGCGCCATTGCCGCGCTTACACAAAGCGGCCGGACGGTGCTGCTGATGTCGCGCAGAAGCTCCAATGTCCCCATCTTCGCTCTGAGTCCACAGGAAGATACCCGCCGCAAAATGACCCTGTTTCGCGGTGTCTACCCGATTAAATTTAGTGGTGGCTCGAGTGATCCTGAGATCATTCTGGGTCTGGCGGAAAACGAATTGCTTAAACGCGGCGCAGTCCGTAACGGCGATCTGATTGTCATGACCATCGGCGAGCCTGTTGGTAAGGCAGGTGGCACCAATACGATAAAGATCGTTAAAGTGGGAGAACACAGGAAGGCATAAGCAGAACATGGGGTACCTCTGATTTCGTGAGTGGCGAAGTATTATGACGAAATCCAAATTTCTGAGGGCATCCCGAAACGGGAACAACGAGAGGCACTTCCATACTATTCATTAATAACAGCTTTGTATCCACGATTCACCATGCGCATATTTTTACTTGAAGGAGGCTCAAATGGCACTCGTATCATTACGGCAACTATTGGATCATGCAGCGGAAAATGGCTACGGCCTGCCCGCTTTCAATGTAAATAACCTGGAGCAGATTCAGGCCATTATGCAGGCGGCTGATGAGTGCAATAGTCCAGTGATCATGCAGGGCTCTGCCGGTGCGCGCAAATACGCCGGTGAAGCCTTCTTGCGCCACCTGATCTCGGCGGCGGTAGAGGCTTACCCGCATATTCCCATCGTCATGCATCAGGATCACGGCGCATCTCCGGCAGTATGCATTAACGCCATCCGCAGCGGCTTTTCCAGTGTCATGATGGATGGCTCACTGGAAGCCGATGCCAAGACACCGTCATCCTACGAATACAATGTCGAAGTCACCACCAAGGTGGTAGAGATGGCGCATGCGGTTGGCGTTTCTGTTGAGGGGGAACTTGGTTGTCTGGGTTCACTCGAATCCGGGATGGGTGAAGCAGAAGATGGCCACGGCGCCGAAGGCAAGCTGTCTCATGATCAGTTACTGACTGATCCGGAGCAGGCTGCCGATTTCGTTAAACAAACTGGCGTAGATGCATTGGCTATCGCTATTGGCACTTCGCACGGTGCCTATAAATTCACACGTAAGCCAACCGGCGATATTCTCGCTATCGAGCGCATCAAGGAAATTCACAGGCGCATTCCCAATACCCATCTAGTAATGCATGGCTCCAGTTCCGTGCCGCAGGAATGGCTCGACATCATTCGTGAATTTGGCGGTGAGATGAAAGAGACCTACGGAGTACCGGTGGAAGAGATCCAGGAAGGCATCAAGTATGGCGTGCGTAAAATTAATATCGATACCGACATCCGCCTCGCCATGACCGGTGCAGTCCGTCGCTACTTGGCCAAAAACAAGAGTGAATTCGATCCGCGCAAGTTCCTCAAGGACGCAACAGTTGCTGCCAAGGACATCTGCAAGGCGCGTTTTGAGGCATTTGGTTGTGCCGGTCAAGCTGACAAGATCAAACCAATCATGTTGGATAACATGGCAAATAAATATGCAAAAGGTGAATTGAAAGCCGTTATCAAATAAGTCTCAGCAGGTACAGAGTAAACAAAGAGGCGACCCATAGTGGTCGCCTCTTTGTTTGTTACAAACAGGGATGACGGTGAATAAGCCGCATGCGCTACGCTGCGATACCCCAGTTATTCTGATTCTAATTAGATGGGGTATCCCTTCAACTCCACAAGTGGAAAAATTGCGAAACCGAGAGTGTCCTGATAATCCAACAGCATATAAGCCCTAGCCCAGAAAATTTATGCCTTTGTGTCGGACTGTCTTAATCATGGCTCTTTGTATTGCGTAATGCCACGCGCATCAATGATGCTTGGTCAGCCATCACACGTAAACCCACCTGCACTGATACAACTCAATTCCGGCTTACTCCTTGCATCCATGCTTCAATCTTGACGTGTCACTTGCGCAATAGGGCAAGCGAGCAGCGAATGTGGTTTTGCTCCTGCACACTTTGCGGCGCATGATCTTGGACTTGTGCAGAGATTCTGACGAGGCCTCTATCTATTTTCATAGTATCGCAAAGCTCCGGCGCAATTCCCGCTCGGCAACAACGCAGGCTTGATTATGGACAATGCGCTGGTCAGTCAAGCAGCCGGATGCAGTAGTGGAACTTGAGAATACTGGAATGCAAAAATTGGAGTCGGTGGGTGTTATGTGTTATCAACAATCCTCTCGCCAAGATTTATTTAATTCGGGACCGGAGTAAAATTTGGATAGGGATGCTTTGGTTTAAACCAGGCCGAGAGTTTTGTTCTGGTATCAATAAATTTTTATAACTAGTAACTGGCAACCGGGGGAATATCCCCAACTTGGAGGTGGGTATGGAAGAACTGAATCAGACTTGGACCACACTAAAACTCGGCGGGGTCATTATCCTGCCATTGTCCTTGCTGGCAATAATCGCTCTGGCGATCATGCTTGAAAAAGCATTTCTTTATTGGCGTTTTGCCCGGCTTTCTCATGACTTGCTAAACCTTGTTGAAACTTACGGCTTCAAATGGGAAGACCTGGAGAAAATACTTTCAGGACTGGATGAGCGTCACTATTACAAGCGGTTTTTTGAGGTGGTGATCTCCAACAGGCATAAGCCATCATGGTGGGTTGAATCTCGTGCGGCTGATGAAGCCCAACTGATCGAAACGAACCTTTCCCGCAGGCTGTGGACGTTAGAAACAATCGTCACGGCCGCACCGTTGCTCGGGTTGGTTGGAACAGTTATCGGTATGATGCGCGCCTTCCAGATAATTGGTAGCGAAGGTATCGTCAATCCTACGGCAGTGACAGGAGGAGTGGCTGAAGCGCTCATTGCAACTGTGGTCGGTTTGCTGATTGCGCTGACAGCATTGTTCGGATTCAATTACTTCTCTCGCCTGCAATCACAAACGATGGATGAGATGGAGCGCCTGGGTACGCGATTGATCGATCATATCCGTTTGGATCAACAGGATGGCGCCCATGAAACTGCGTAAATCCAGGGCGGCCCGCAAAGGCCGGATCGAAATCATTCCAATGATCGATGTGATGTTTTTCTTGCTGGCAACATTCATGCTCGCTTCATTGTCGATGCAGAATCTTGATTCCCTACAGGTGAATCTACCCCAAGGTGAGGCCGAGAAACTCAAAACAGATGAACCGGTGACGCTGACGCTGACAAGCGACAGCAAGATCTTTATCAACCGGACGCCAGTTACATTAGAAACTCTTGCCGCTACGCTCAAACCGTTACTCCGCGATTCACAGCAGAAACTGGTCGTGTCGGCAGACAACGAAGCGCCGCAGGGCATAGTAGTGCAGGCGATGTTGCAAGCCCGTACCGCCGGTGCGCAGCAGTTTTTGATTGCGGTGAAACATAAATAACCCGATAAACATGGCAAGCTCCAGATCGGTGGAGATTCGGTTCTGGTGGCCAACGCCACTGGCGGTGGCCATCTGGCTGATCATCATTTGGGGATCCGGATTTTTCCTGACATCTCCCAAGATTGAGATTGCAACACCACCTCCCATCGAAGCACGTTTTGTAGAATTGCCGGAACCAAAGTCGGAACAACAGGCACAGGCGTTGCCGCCCCCCCGCAAAAGCCGTCAAGCTCAGGCCCGGGTTCAACCCAAGGCTATCGAAAAACCCCCATCAGAACCCGAGGTGACGGCTCCTACAGACCTGATGGCCTACATCAACCAGGCCAGAGCGCGCCGCCATGCAGCAGGGCTTCCTGATGGGCGTGAAAATGCTGAAGCGATAACTCCTGGACGTCAGCCTTCGGAAGATGAGATCAGGATGGCCAATATCAAGCGCAATCTCCAGGCCCCAGGTACGAGCGGTATATTTCAAATTACCAGAATGGGCGCTCGGACTGCCCAGTTTACGTTTCGTGGCTGGACAACGGATTCCAGCAACTCCCGGTATGAATTAATCGAAGTCGATGCCGGGCTAAATGGTGACGTGGAGCGCGCAATCGTTCGCAAAATGATTCAATTGATTCGCCAGTACCATGAGGGAGATTTTAATTGGGAATCACCCCGCCTTGACCGCGTGGTCGTCCTGTCCGCACGCATGGAAGACAACGCGGGACTTGAAGATTTTTTGATGCGTGAGTTTTTTGGCGAAAGCGTTAAACCTTCCATGCGATAAGATGTTTTTGTACTGCCTCATCTCCTTATGGTGCGGCTGAAAGCTTTAGACCCTAGTCCACGTTTGGTTGCTGACGCCGTCTAAAAACGACTAATAAGCGCGTTTATGCCAGTTGAATTTTGACCAGACAATCTGGCCGACTTTGACTTCAGCTCATCCAAGGTAGATCAGTCACTGATCGGGCGGCTCGCCACAACAGCTCAACCTATGCCGTACAGAATGTGGTGCTGGCCGCTGGCACGGGAACCAGCAAATCACTCACTATATCTTTTTCATGAACACCTTGGAGCGGCGCCGATAGTTGTATAGTCCCTGCTTGGACTTGGGTAGTTTCTCCACCCCGGTTTCCTCGAAACCACGCTCGACAAACCAGTGGGCAGCGCCGGTGGTAAGTACAAACAAATTTTTGCTGCCCTGAGTTTTGGCCTTCACCTCGACATGTTTGAGCAGAGTATCGCCGTACCCCGCATTGCGATAATCTGGATGCACTGCAAGGCAGGCAAGTTCGCCTGCTTTTTCATCTGGAAAAGGATAGAGCGCGGCACAGCCAACGATCCTGCGATCGTGTTCCAGCACAA
>VFJL01000076.1 GCA_009886095.1 Nitrosomonadales bacterium
CAACTCGATAAAATTCACCATGACGGCAAGCACGGCAACTGCTATCAGCGCTGGTAAAAGTGTGTCAGCGCTCAGTAGATCTAGATCCACTTATTTTTACGATAAGACGGCTTACCCCAAAAAGCAATGTAGGGAAACATTTTTGTGAACAACGAAGTTGCTATGACGAAATCAGAACTTTTAGAGGTGGCCTTTATCAACAGATTTTTTTACAGACCAACACGAGTGCTCCTATCTCTGCAACGATGACCCACCCTACCCCAGCACCTTCTCCCACAATTTCTGCAATCGTTTGACCGATACTGGATACGGTGTTTTCAATTCCTGAGCAAATAAGGAGATGCGCAGCTCCTCGATTTGCCAACGGAATTCGGTAAGATTGGGGTCGCTGATTCCGGCCTTGCGATGTTTTTCCAGGCGCTGCTCATACTGGTTCCATAAACCAGCGATAGCTGGACCATGGCGCCCGTCCCGCTCCGGGTTACCGGAATATTTGTTCAGCCGCATAGCCATGCCTTGCAGATACCGCGGCAGATGTTGCAGCCGTTCCCATGGGGTGGCGCTGAGAAAACCCGGATAAATGAGGTTGCCAAGTTGATGGTTTAACTCGCGGCTTATTCTGCCGACACCAGCACTGGCTGAGGATAAATGAGCGATCAACGACTGGCACTCATTGGCGATATTTTGTGTCATGCGGGCAACGGCTTCGGTTACGGCAGGTAATCGTGTTCGCGCCCGTTGTTTCTGCACCATGAACTCCTTCTCGTTGCGCGGCAGCGTATCATCGCCGACAAAGGCACGATCAGTAATAGCGCCAAGCATGTCTTCCTTGAGGGCATCAGGATTGATGAGGGTGCGTAGCTGCAAAGCAGCCTGATTCAAACCTGGCAGATTCTTTTCCAGTTGCTTCATTTGCTCCCTGAGCTCAAAACGCAACAATCGTCGCACTCCCGCGCGCATGTTGGTTTCTGCTGTGTTACGCATATCGAACAGACGAATGGCCACACTTTCTTTTTCATCTACCAGCGCTGGGTAACCGGTGAGTTTTTTACCAGCACGGGCAAAAGATATTGCTTCGGGCAAATCGCCAAAATCCCAGCGCATTACCTTGTCACGTTCAATACTGTTCCCAGCATCGGCGCCCGACTGAGCAAACGTCAGTTGCGCCGCCTGACCAAGCTGTGCCTTGAGTTGCGAAAGATCGCGGCTCATCGCCAATTCGCGCCCCGCATCGTCCACCACCTTGTAATTCATTTGCAGGTGCGACGGCGGGATTGTTTTTTCCCAGATATCGGGTAATACAGGGACACCGGTCTTGCTTTGAATAAATTCCGCCAAGGCAGCCAACAACGCCTTGATTTTATTTTCTACTGTTGTTTGATTTTCCAGAAATTGTGTCACAAACTCAGGCACTGGCACCACATGACGGCGTATCTGCTTGGGCAGCGCTTTTAAATACCAGGTCACTTTTTCACGGATTAACCCCGGAACCAGGTTATCGAATTGCGCGGCATCAAGCATGTTTAGCAGCGGCAATGGCACGGTCAGAGTCATACCATCAAGCGCATGCCCCGGTTCGAAACGATAGGTCAGCGAAAATTCGTGATCAGACACGTTAATGCTTTCCGGAAACTGCTGCTCAGTTACGGCGCCCGCGCCGTGGCGCATCAGAGTTTCCCGGCTGAGATAAAGTATTCGTGGATTATCCTGTTCCTCCTGGCGGCGCCATTGCTCAAACGCGACGCCATTGCAGATATCATTGGGGATTAAAGCATCATAAAAGTCGAAGATTTCGCGCTCATCCACCAATACATCCTGGCGGCGTGCCTTGTGTTCCAGCTCTTCCACTGCGGTAATGAGATTACGGTTATGTTCGAAGAACGGCGCTTGGGTCTCGTACTCGCCTGCCACCAGCGCAGTGCGGATAAAAATTTCGCGCGCCTCTTTCGGATTGATGACACCGTAATGCACCCGCCGTTTCGGTATCACAGCAAGACCGTATAGTGTCACCCGTTCGAATGCCGTGACCTGCGCCGATTGTTTCTCCCAGTGCGGGTCGAAATAATGTTTCTTGCATAAATCGCCGGCTATTTTTTCCAACCATTGCGGCTCAATTTTCGCTGCACAACGACCATAGAGTTTGGTAGTCTCGGTCAGCTCTGCCGCCACGACCCACTTCGGCTTGGCTTTTTTCAGCACCGATCCGGGGAAAATCGAAAACTTGATTCCACGCGCCCCCAAATACTGATCACCCTCCTCGCTCTTGAAACCGATATTACCCAACAATCCGGCCAACAGTGCGCGATGGATTTCATCGTAACCAGCAGGAATCTGGTTGGATCGCAAGCCCAGCTCCGACACCAGCCCATGCAACTGACTGTGAATTTCGCGCCAATCACGCATGCGCCGATGCGAAAGAAAGTTTTCCTGGCAATGTTCCATCAGCTTACGGTTAGATTTTTTATGTTCCAACAATTCCTCAAAAAAGTCCCATAATTTCAAGTAACCAAGAAAATCGGAACGCTCATCCTGAAAACGTTGGTGTGCCCGATCTGCTGCATCCTGCCGTTCAAATGGACGGTCGCGTGGATCTTGCAAGCTCAGAGCAGAAGCAATAATCAGCACTTCACTGAGGCAGTTTTCTTCTTTCGCCGCGAGTATCATGCGTGCAATTTTTGGATCTATCGGAAACTTTGCCAACTGCCAGCCAACTTGTGTCAGTTCGTTGTTATCATTGACCGCACCCAGTTCCGTCAGCAACTGATAGCCATCTGCAATCATTCGCGGCGCAGGTGACTCGATGAAGGGAAAATTTTCCACTTCACCGATCCTGAGCGACTTCATCCGCAGAATCACCGATGCCAGCGATGAGCGCAGAATTTCTGGAGTAGTGAATTCCGGACGAGCGAGATAATCTTCTTCTGCGTAGAGCCGGATGCATATGCCGCTCATCACCCGACCACAGCGCCCCGCCCGCTGATTGGCCGAGGCGCGGGAAATTTTTTCCACCTGTAACTGTTCCACCTTATTGCGGTAACTGTAACGGTTGATGCGTGCCACTCCGGTATCCACCACATAACGGATGCCGGGAACAGTGAGCGAAGTCTCTGCCACATTGGTAGCCAACACGATACGCCGTGCGCCACCGGGCTTGAACACCCGTTCCTGATCGGCGAACGATAGCCGCGCGAACAATGGTAAAATTTCCGCACCAACCGGATGATGTTTGCGTAGCGCTTCGGCAGTCTCACGAATTTCACGTTCGCCGGGGAGGAACACCAACACGTCGCCAGAGCCTGAGCGAACCGCTTCGTCTACGGCATCAAGAATACTCTGCTCGACATCGACATCCTCTTCACCCTCGGTAGTGATGGGTCGATAACGCATTTCCACCGGATACATCCTGCCTGATACTTCAATTACAGGCGCATTATTAAAATGCTTGGAAAAACGGTCGGCATCTATAGTTGCGGAAGTGACGATAAGCTTGAGATCAGGTCGCCTGGGAAGCAATTGCTTGAGATAGCCGAGCAGAAAATCAATATTAAGGCTGCGTTCGTGCGCCTCGTCAATGATGATCGTATCGTAAGCCGAGAGCGTGTGATCACCTTGGATTTCCGCCAGCAATATGCCGTCGGTCATGAGTTTAATATAAGTATCCGCGCCAACCTTATCGGAGAAACGCACCTTGTAGCCCACCACATGACCCAGAGGACTGTTGAGTTCTGAAGCAATTCGCGCAGCTACCGTACGCGCCGCAATGCGCCGTGGCTGAGTGTGCCCAATCATTCCTGCCACTCCGCGTTTAAGTTTTAGACAAATCTTCGGCAACTGAGTAGTTTTACCGGAGCCGGTTTCGCCACACACAATCACCACCTGATTTGCTTCAATCGCACGCTCAATCTCCCCCCTCTGCGCGACTACCGGCAGATCTTCGGGATAAGTTGGTTCAGGCAGATTGGCAAGACGCCGCGCCAGAACGGTGGCTGAGTACTTTTTCATTGCCATTGAAGGACACTTCTAAAAATCCAGATTTCGTCACAATACTTCATTGCGCGTAAAAAGCCGTTTCTTTACATATCGGCCCTATGCTGCGTCTATATTTTTGTTTCCGCCTCGTCTTGTTTAGAACTTTGAATTTTTGACGCGCCCCGAACCCTATCCCACTGAACAAAGCCCCCCCATTTTACCGTGGTAGGGCTTCTTGCAGCTTGATTATCCTATCAAGCAATGGCCGCCACGAACCATGACAAATCAAAAATACGATACGGGCACTGTTCAAGAATGCTGGAGCAGGTGCAAATCCTGTATCATTACAGCTTAAAAATTCCGTCCCTGTGCTTCATGAAAATCACCTTTCTGGATTTCGAGCAACTCATAGCCGAGATTGAAGCAAAAATCGAGGAGCTACGCTTTGCCCAGGACGGTTCTGCACTGGATATCTCGGCTGAGATCGCACGTCTACAAAAGAAAAGCCAGGCACTCACCACTGGCATATATGCCAAGCTTACGCCCTGGCAGATTTCGCAGGTAGCACGGCATCCGCAGCGACCTTACACACTCGATTACATCCAGCACCTATTTACCAATTTCGAGGAACTTCACGGCGACCGAAATTTTTCTGATGACCATGCCGTCGTCGGCGGGTTGGCTCGTTTCGACGATCAGACGGTGATGATCATCGGTCATCAGAAAGGGCGCGATACCAAGGAAAAGATCCATCGTAATTTCGGCATGCCCAAGCCAGAAGGGTATCGTAAGGCGTTGCGTTTGATGCGCCTGGCAGAAAAATTTTCGGTGCCATTGTTTACTTTTATTGATACCCCAGGCGCATATCCCGGCATCGACGCCGAAGAACGTGGCCAATCTGAAGCCATCGGACGCAACCTCTATGTGCTGGCAGAACTTAAAATACCGGTGATCTGCACCATCATTGGTGAGGGTGGTTCCGGTGGTGCGCTGGCGCTAGCCGTGGGTGATGTCGTGCAAATGCTGCAATACGCAACTTACTCTGTTATTTCTCCCGAAGGCTGCGCCTCAATTCTGTGGAAAAGCGCGGATATGGCGCCGGAAGCTGCTGAGATCATGGGAATTACCGCTCATCGCCTCAAAACCATGGGGCTGATCGACAAAATTATCAGCGAACCGACCGGTGGCGCCCATCGCGATTACCCGCTCGTCATGCAATCCGTAAAGAAAGCATTGCAGGAATCGCTCAAACAATCACAGAGCTACTCCACGGAAATACTGTTGCAAAAACGCTTCGAGCGGTTGATGGGATATGGCAAGTTCAAGGAAGTCAAAATCAAGTAACCTTTCCAGCCGTGCTGAAAATGTATTGCACGGACAAATCGAGCAGGGTGACCACCTGATTGTAGCGTTGAGTGGCGGGGTGGATTCGGTCGTTCTACTGGATTTGCTTGCTACGCTGTCGGTTAAAATGCATTTTGCACTCTCCGCTGTTCACGTCAATCACGGCATCAGCACCAATGCGGATAAGTGGGACAAATTCTGCCGTGATCTGTGCCGCTCTCTCGGCGTTCCGATAAAAATCGCCAAATTAAATGTTAGTAAAGGGCCCGGTGTAAGCCTTGAAGCTGCGGCTCGTGATGCGCGTTATGGGGTATTCAGGAAACTCAAAGCCGATTATGTGGTGTTGGCGCAGCATCTGGACGACCAAGCCGAAACCCTTCTGCTGCAATTGTTGCGCGGAGCGGGAGTGAAGGGATTGGGGGCGATGCCGATAGTCAGGAATCAATCGCCAGGAGTCCTGAGTCAGGGAATAGACTCTGCACCACGGATACTGCGGCCATTACTCGAAGTATCGCGTAGCGAGATCGAAGTTTACGCCGAAAAAAACCAATTGCATTGGATTACCGATGAAAGCAACGCAGATGTTGCTTTCGACCGAAATTTTTTACGCCATGAAATCTTCCCTTTACTGGAAAAACGTTTCCCTTCCTATCGCACAACATTTCTACGCGCCAGCCGCCACCTGGCGGAAGCATCCAGCTTACTGGATGAGCTGGCTGAAGCTGACAGTAAAAGTTTTATTATTTCAGGAAAACTCCAGATTGAAGGTTTGCGGAAATTAGACTTTCCTCGCGCGAAAAATTTATTGCGTTATGCCTTGACACTGCAAGGCGCTCCACTGCCCAGCACAGTGAAACTGGAGGAAATTCTGCGGCAATTGCTGTCCTTACGTCCTGATGCAAAACTGCATATTGCTTTGGGGAATATTGAAATTCGCTGTTTTAAGGGAATACTGCACGTACGCCCCTTAAGTACGCACGTTGCAACGGAATGGCAGCTGGCATGGCATGGAGAAAAACAGTTGATAATCGCCGATCTGAGCGGCAAGATCAGTTTCTCGCACCGGAAAAGTGCGGGGATCAGCCTGAAGAAACTGGCTGCGAACCCGATCATCATCCGTTCCCGCCGGGGTGGCGAGCGATTTCACCCCGATTGCAAGCGTCCGCGTCGCAGCCTCAAGAACCTGTTACAGGAATCGGGACTGCCACCGTGGGAGCGGGAGGCGTTGCCACTGCTGTTCAGCGGGGAGCATCTCGTGTGGGTGCCTGGAATCGGTATCGACTGTGATTTTCAGGCGGCTGCTGAAGAACCGAGTTTGGTGGTAAAGTGGCAACAAGGCTGGTAGCACCTGTCACCCCCACAGTTGATAAATATCTGAAAGGCATCTTTAATAATTCAAATTTCGTCACAGCACTTTATTGTTCACAAAATATTCCCTTACATATCGGCCACATGCTGCGTATGAATTTTATGTTCCCGCCTCCTCTTGTTTAAAACCTTGAATTATCAGAGACGCCCTTAACCTGCCCAATGGCCAAATCAAAATCCATTTATTCCTGTACCGAGTGCGGCGGGCAGACCCTGAAATGGCAAGGTCAGTGTCCGCATTGCCAGACATGGAACACGCTGGTCGAAACCATCGCCGAAAAAAATGTATCACGCTTTACCCCCGTGTCTGAAACCAGTCAGGTGCAAAGTCTGAGCATGGTGGAGGCAGGGGAAGAACAACGTTATTCCACCGGCGTGGCCGAGTTCGATCGGGTGCTGGGTGGCGGCTTAGTACATGGTGGCGTGGTGTTGCTGGGGGGTGATCCTGGTATCGGCAAATCCACTTTGCTGTTGCAGACCCTCTGCCATATGTCGGTTGAGCACAATGTGTTGTATGTAAGCGGAGAGGAGTCGGCGCGACAGATAGCATTGCGGGCCAAGCGTCTGGCGCTGGATGCGGGCGCAGTACATCTGCTAGCGGAAATCCAGTTAGAGAGAATCCAGTCTGTACTCAGCGAGCGCAAACCCGTCATTGCGGTAATTGATTCGATCCAGACAGTTTATTCCGAGGCGCTGCAATCTGCACCCGGCTCGGTGGCTCAGGTACGCGAATGCGCTGCCCAATTGACGCGACTGGCCAAAGCCAGCGGCACCTGCATCATTCTGGTTGGGCATGTGACCAAGGAAGGGGCACTGGCTGGACCACGGGTGCTGGAGCACATGGTGGATACGGTGTTGTATTTTGAGGGTGATACTCACTCCAGTTTTCGCCTGATCCGCGCTTTCAAGAACCGTTTCGGCGCTGTAAACGAGCTAGGCGTATTCGCCATGAGCGAAAAGGGCCTGCGTGAGGTGAGCAACCCTTCGGCACTATTTCTCTCTCACCACGGTGCACAGGTGCCAGGTTCCTGCGTGATGGTAACGCAAGAAGGGACGCGCCCGTTGCTGGTAGAAATCCAGGCACTGGTGGATGAAGCGCACGCCCCCAATCCCCGACGGTTAAGCGTGGGGCTGGAACAGAACCGGCTGGCAATGCTACTGGCGGTGCTGCACCGCCATGCGGGCATCCCCTGTTTTGATCAGGATGTGTTTGTCAACGCTGTGGGTGGGGTGAAAATTACCGAGCCAGGGGCCGATCTAGCGGTATTGCTCGCTATCGTTTCCTCACTTAAAAACAAACCATTAGCGGAGAAAATGGTAGTATTTGGTGAGGTTGGGCTGGCGGGTGAAGTGCGACCAGTTCAACGCGGTCAGGAGCGGCTAAAAGAAGCTGCCAAGTTAGGCTTTACCCTGGCCATCATCCCCAAAGCCAACAAGCCGAAGCAGCCGATTCCCGGCATTGAGATCATTGCGGTGGAACGATTGGAAGAAGCAGTTGCAAAAATGCGCTAAAACCCTGATTGGGATTTGGCAGGCCACTCATCAGCTTGCGTGAAAACAAGTATAAATCGTCGAACCCGGCTATGGCTGCTGGGCATTCTTGCCTCAGCAATATTATTGGTTGCGGCAATCATTCCACCGATTCCCCAACCTGCCAAATATCACCAGTTCTCCGACTAGCGCAGTTATTTCGGCATCCCGAATTTTTTCGATGCCATTTCCAATATTGTTTTTCTATTCGTTGGCATAGCAGGTCTGGTGTTTCTGTTACATTCGCGCAGCTTACTTGCCCGTAGAGCATTTGTCGTGTTGCCTGAACGTTGGCCTTACTTGATTCTGTTCCTGAGCGTGATAGCGGCAGGTTTTGGTTCGGCCTATTATCATTGGGCACCGGACAATGAACGGCTGGTCTGGGATCGGCTGCCAATAGCAATAGGTTCCATGGCGTTGCTTGCTGCCATACTGGTTGAACGCATCAGCCCAAAGGTAGGTTTGCGGCTGTTACCATTTTTACTTGTGGCTGGAGTCGGCAGTGTGCTGCATTGGTACTGGAGCGAGCAGCTTGGTACCGGGAATCTGAATTTCTATATCGTCGTGCAGTTTTGCTCTCTGCTGATCGTTCTTTTACTTGGAATTTCTTTTCCATCCAGATATACCCGGGGGACGGATATTTATAGAGTAATCGCGTGGTATGGCCTCGCCAAACTGGCAGAATTGGCAGATCGGGAAATTTACGCTCTTGGGCAGATAATCAGCGGTCATACGGCAAAGCATTTGCTCGCCGCGCTAGCCATTTACTGGATTCTGCGCATGTTGCAGAAACGCATGCCGCTGTCTAAATGCACCACATGATAAGTGCAAACAAGAACGGAGATGCCAAATGAATCAGAGAATACCGAAAGTGATTTACACAAAACCCAGGACACCTTCAGACGTGCAATCGTTTGATCGTCGTTCTGCTGGCATAAATGGGCAATTTTCAACCGGCGGCAATACCCACCCGCTCCGCACAAGGTAAAATGTCCTCGATGAACCAGCCAATCTGTAACCTAAATCCGGCGTTGCCACCTAACGACCCACAACGCGAAGTGCTGCACAACGAGGTGCACGCTCGTCCGGCGGCGCGCATTCGCCTACCGGCACTTGTAGTCTTTATTGCCGTACTAAATGATAGCGTCAGCCGTGAAGCGGAATGCCAACACTTGAATCGCCTGCCCGGACAGGGAAAATTAACACCTGCCGATCTGCAAGAGAATTTCTTGCGCCTGCGTTTTACGGATCACACGCTGAAGTGGGAACGCCATAGCGAATTTACCCGTTACTCGCTAGTGCAGGCACTCCCACCACATGCATCGCTGGATGCAACCGATCCTGAGCTACTCTCTTCATTGTCACTGGATGCCGCCTGGCTACGAGCCATTCCTGGCCGAACTGTAGCAGCCATCAAGCTCGTGATGCTGGCCGAGAGCTTGGCGGATCCGGAGGTCTTGCTGGACCGCGCACGCCACTGGTTCGGCGACCATGCTGTGGTGGCATCGATGATGGGGCATGGCCATTCGGTCATCGTCACCGACTTCCGCTTGCGGGACAGCGGTTTTGAACGCATGTTGGTGTTGGCCCCAGTTGACACTAGCGAGACCCGCGCAGGACGGATCTCGTCACGGCTACTGGAGCTGGAAACATATCGCCTGATGGCATTGCGTGGTCTGCCAGTTGCCAAAGCACTTGGACCGATGCTGGCCGAATCCGAGGCCGTACTGTCAACCATCACCGCACGCCTTGAAGGTAAACACGATAGCGACCAAGATCTGCTGGACACACTGGTAGCGTTAGCGGCGCGTGTGGAGCGGGCGACTGCGGAACACATGTACCGCTTTTCTGCCACGCAGGCTTACGATGCGCTGGTACTCCAGCGCATCGCTGAGCTGCGCGAAAAACCTATTCCCGGCACGCAAACATTGGGCGAGTTCATGCAGCGCCGATTATCGCCAGCTATCGCCACGGTGGCAGCCACAGCGCAGCGGCTAGCATCGCTATCGCAGCGCATCGAACGCGCCGGCGGGCTGCTACGCACGCGCGTGGACATCGTCACTGAGGCGCAGAACCAACAGTTGCTGGCCAAGCTGACACGTGGGCAGGAACTGCAGCTACGCCTGCAGAGAACGGTGGAAGGACTCTCGATCGCGGCAATCTCGTACTACGTGATCAGCCTTGTGCTTTACGCGGGAAAAGCGGCCAATGCAGCGGGATTGCCGATCAATCCGGAAATTGCAGCGGGTGCGATGATCCCGGTGGTATTGTGGGGCGTGGCATGGTTGACGCGACGGATTCACCGACGCTTTCAGGCCTGAGCGTGGAGCACCCCCCCAGTCGACCTGTCGCGTACGCGCCGGAATGGCGGCTTCAGAACTGAAGTCTGACCGTCTCTTCTTGGTGCGTTGCTGCCTGTGACGTAAGTCTCAAATCGACACGTTGCTGTCAGTCAGTTTTGTAGAAGAAACACAGTCCATCATTCTCGATGAGGCAGCAGATGAGACAGACTGTCAATGGGGGATGCGTTTGCTGTCTTTTGTCTGGAAATCGAGAATTCGCTGACTATGAATCGCAATGTTCAGTTCCGCACAGATTTTCTGCTTTTGAGCAATGGTTGTTGGATACATATGCATGTGAGCCAATACTAATTGTTTTAATACCCACTGTGCTAAAGAATTACCTTCGATGTCTCGATTAAGACTGCGCAACCTACTCAGGTCATTTAAGCCACCCTGCCGTTCCAAATCGATGGTCGTCAATATTAGGCGGTACGTAGTGGTTGAGTGTTGTTCAACGACACGCTCAATTACTTTGGCGAGATAAGGTGAAGCTACGGATATTCCGCATCTTCGAATAAACCCTAATGTGAGTATTCCAAGAAGCTCGAACATTTCTTTCTTTGCTGCTCCACCAAACGTGAAATACGGGAATTCAGAACGCCAGATACTGCTGCCAAGTTCCTATTCAAGATAGGCATTGCCAACTTTACAGTTAAACTCAAGACGACTGGGTAGTTAATAGCTCATGAGCCATTTAAAAATAAATTTCAATCCTCAATGAACTTTCAGCAGGGTTAATGTTCTTATAAGTGCCACAGAGTTACCTCCTTTTCGCTGTGGTCGGGGCTGGCGAGTATTCATGCCTTACCATCCCCATCTATTTCACACCCAAAAACTAAGAAAACAACAAAAACATCTATTAAGTATACTTATCCGTCGTTACTGACTCAGGTAAGCGATTGGTTCTTGGGTTAATATTCGATCGGTGAAAACACGAAGTTAAAAGCTCGTTCTGAGCGATACTGGAATCCGCTCAATTCAATGAAACAGTCAGCTCTCTTAATCATTTTTATATTTAGCATTACAGGCTGCGCCACTCGCTATGTTGATCGCAGTGCTGATTATGCCAATCAGAATCCAGAATCGGTCAGAACCACTGATATCGCCCTTGAGGCTACTAATGATGCTGTTGCCTCCGAATCTTCTCAAGAATTAAAATCTACTCCCCTAGCCTGCCTTGCGGTATTTCCCATTACTGCCAAGGAGAGTGATCTTAAGGGAGCAGAGTCAATTCGCAGTGCGCTACATGCTTATCTAGCACCCACTGGTATTCGTCTGATAGCGCTCCAACGGATCGATGCTGTGATTAAAATGACTGACAGCTCTTTGGGTAACCTGAATGCTAATGTGGCTAAGTCAATTGGCTGTGACACTATCATGGTGGGTGAAGTGATTGATAGAGCATCAAGTCAGTATGGCGTTTATTCTGAAGTGCGTGCTGGCGCCAATATACAAATTATTAGAGCCTCCACTGGGGATGTCCTCTGGCAGGGTAGCCACACAGCAGTAATTAGAGGTGGGGGAGTCCCATTAGGTATGGTTAATGTTTCTCTAAATGTGCTTTTTGCAGGACTGAATCTTTACGGTGACCGAGATGCTTGGGTTGTCCACGATCTTGCTAGGCGAATTGTATTGGCGGTCCCGGGTTTGATTTATCAAGACCTACCTAGTAAAAACTAATCTGTCTTAATATGACTTTTAATGAAGCTCAAACAAAGTTAATGCGCTGACATCACCCAACGCATCCCCTGCCTTTTTTGTTTGCCTATGAACTTCTTGCCTTTAAGATAAAAAAACCAGGAGATTCTTCTCGATGAGAGGCTCGTCGTTAAAAGAAGTTATCAGATCTAAGTGGACTTAACAGAGGAAACTCGATTCAATGAAACTGTCGATACTCCTAATTATCTGCGTACTCAGCATTACGGGTTGTGCAACTCGCCATGTTGAAAATAGTAGTGGTTATGCCAAACAGAACGATGTTGTTGTATTTGAATCGTCCCAAGAGTTGAAATCCAATCCTCTGTCCTGCGTCGCAGTATTTCCCCTCACGGTGAAGAAGGCTGATCTTAAGGGGGCTGAATTGATTCGTAGAGAGTTACACGCACATCTAGCACCCACTGGTACTCGTCTGATAGCGCTCCAACGGATTGATGCTGCGATCAAAATGACTGACAACTCCTTGGGTGATCAGAACGCTAATGTGGCTAAGTTAATTGGCTGTGACACCATCATGGTTGGTGAGGTAACCGAAAAATCATCAAGTTACTATGGCGTTTACTCTGAGGTTCGTGCCGGAGCCAACATACAAATTATCAGAGCCTCCACCGGGGATGTTCTCTGGCAAAGTAGCCACACGGCAGTGATTAGAGGTGGTGGCATTCCATTTGGTATAGGAAGCTTTGTTATGTATTCTGTTTTTGCAGGAATGAATCTTTACGGCGATCAAAAAGTTTGGGTAGTCCAAGACCTTGCTAGGCGAATTGTATTGGCAATTCCAGATCTGGCTTACCGGGGTGAAAATTAGCCTGTCTTGCATACTGCAACTTCAACCCTCAATGAACTTTCAACTAAATTAACTCTCTTATAAATACCACAGGGTTACCTCCTTTTCCGCTGTGGTCGGGGTTGGCGAGTGTTCATGCCTTACCATCCCTATCACCTATTCCTAGTTAACCTCTACCCGCTATCCCTCATGATCTGATGGTCCTGTAACATCTGAAGCAGCCATGAAGAATACAATTTACTACTTGCCCGGCATGGGTGGGCATTTGGGTACAGGATTGGGGCAAGGGCTGCTAAGTAGGGGCTAGGATGTAACAGGCAGAGAGACCGTTGGCGAATTCAGAGACCTGAAATTTCAGAGCCAGATTGACACCATTGCTGAAGATTTGCAAGCCAACTTTTGGCAGAAAGACTCGAAGGTGATTGCTAATTCATTTGGCGCCTACTTGTTCCTTCATGCTCAGACGCAACTAGAGTCTTATATTGGGAAGGTAATATTGCTATCACCAATCGTCGGTGAGTTTGAGAATGAGGGGACAGGGAGGAGGTTCATACCTCCACGTGCGAATAGACTTTTTGAACTTGCCAGAAGCGGTGCTTATCCTGCTCCAAAACATTGTGCGATACCCGTTGGTTCAGAAGACTGGCAAAGCAGTCCAGCTACCGTGACCGCTTTCGGTACTATGTTAAGTCTAGATGTAACAGTCGTTCCTAACGCTGGACATATGCTTGGCAAGGACTATGTTGGTGATCTGCTAGACAAGCGGTTTAGTTGAGAGAGTGAGCGCCTTACCATTCCCACTTATTCCCAGTTTATTCTAGTAACTAACCAGCACCCTCGTTCTGTCACCCATTAGCTGCGGGTCTTGTTGGCGATTACGTCTCTGATGGTTAATATTGCCGGATAACTCCGATTTTTCGGTACTTCGTTGTGCTGCCAAAAGTGTTGCAGCGAACTTCGCCAGTGGCTGATATCTCAAGCAGTCTTCACACAGACCCCGCTTCGGCGGGATTTTTATTTTCAGGTAACAACGATGTGCGTATGACCGTTATTGGCACAACCCAGACCCACAACTTGGCTATTCTATAAAAATATTTTTTGCATGCCATTAGCAATGCTACCGGGGCACCTGCAGATGAAAAATTGGAAATCGTTCGGCTGGATTTGAGTGTGTATAGCAACAGGTACTGCTTTAGATTTTGGGGTGGGGTACCGTGGGGGGAAAGTGCGAGAGATAGCTCGGCGTATTCAGTTTCTGGCAGGTGAAAGTCTGGTTACAGCCAAGCTCATAACGGCATAAATGGCTCTGGCTGGTCAGTTTTAGATTGGCGTCAGCATTCACCCAGCCGTTAAGTTCACTCCGAGGCAAAGCAAATGCTAGTAATCTTATTACCATCAGGATCCCGCAGATAGGCTGCGTAAGCATTCGGGGCAAAACTGCGTGGACCGGGCTTACCTTCATCAACACCGCCGTTAGCCAAACCGGCTTCATGGAACTTATGTACTGCA
>VFJL01000038.1 GCA_009886095.1 Nitrosomonadales bacterium
AGTTGGACAGCATTTCTGCTGCCTCATAAGCGTTCTCTGGCAGAGTGCCACTATCCAGGTTGGCAATAAATACCGCCGCCGCACCGGTAGCCTTGAGCAGACTCTGGCGCTCCTTCATTAGCATCTCAATTTCAGCGCGTAACATGGAAATCTCTTGTTCTTTCAGCACGTGGGGCATGAGCTCATCCTCGCTATATTAATTATGTAGTGTGCAATATACCAGAATCAATACGTTCCTTGCCGAACGATGGATATGAGAGGTAATTTCACAGATGTAATCTCCTCAATCAAGACTATCAGCTTATAACCGCACTATGGTAGTGAAATCCCCTGCCGCCACTGCGTTCATATAGGCGAGAATCAGCTCCTTGGTAAGATAGCAGTCGTGCGCCTTTTCGTCCTGTTCGCGCACGATGGGGAAGGTATCGAGGATGTAAGCCGCATCGTCGCGGTTGATGCCATAGAGATAAAAGAACAGCGCATCCAGCCGCGCCAGACGGTGGCGGCGGTCGGCTTCAGTCCATGCGAACGGCGCACCGTCATAACCCAGATCACGCGCAAAGGGTGCGAGGTCGTGGGCGGTGTAGGACAGGCGCAGTACTTCGCCGCGCACGAAGTCCGCGATCTTGGTTTTGCCCAGTACCTGTTCGAATTGCTCCGGGCGGATCAGCGGCAGTTGCTCGACGATGAACCAGTTGACGTGCTGCCCTTGTACTTTTTGACGTGCCAAAAAATCTAAAGCGAAGGAATTGAGATTAGCGAGAAGCAAAGGTGCAAACTTTGCATACTCTTCGTTACCAGTATTTCCGTCAGGAAAAAGAATAGGCAATGTGTTGCCATAACCTGTAGAAGGAACAATTGCGGCGATCATGGTGCGGACGTTAGTAGGCGCGGTAACGTCTTTAAAAGCAACCACCCAAGGACTTTCAGCCAACAGTTCAGTGCTCACCCAAAACTGCGGCTCAGGCGAGAAGTTCGGATCGGCATGCTCAGCAGCGGTGCTGGTCTCTTGCTGTGCCGGACGGTGCAGATTGTCGGCGTTCATCACCACGTTGGCAGCGCGATGGTCATACCTCTGCACCATCTTGCCTTCGTACAGCGGCACCGCTTCCGTTTCACCCTTCTTCCAATGATTCATGCCGACCGGATACCAGCCTTGCGCCTCCAGCTCGTCGCGCCGCTTGAACAGGTGCGAATCGTTAGTCATGTGAAACATGGTGCAATAGCGCACGGGCCAGACTTTCTTCGTAGCCGTTCGTGCTGAGCCTGTCGAAGCACGCCCTTCGACAGGCTCAGGGTGAACGGGATGTAAGGCCAGCACTGGCTGACGGCGGTAAATCGCGGTGGTGATATCGGCGTCGCGCTTCGTCCTGAAAATGGGCGCAGCACCAGTATTGGGATTGACCGCGCTGAAGTCTTGAGCGGTAAGGGTGAGGATGTGTGCGGGGTCGTCGGCTTCTTCCAGCGTGTGCAGGTAAAAGGCGCAGCGTGCGGCGGCAACGGTGCGCTGCTCGCCGCCGAACATCAGCGCGCAGAATTTGAAGCGGCTGTCCACGTCGGGGAAAAATCCTTTTCGATTCTCAAAATCGTAGAGTGCGGCAAGACGGCCAGTGGTAGAGATGCTGCGGAAAAATTCCGCCGCGCCCTTGTCGGCCGCGATGCCGGAGGGGCACAGCAAGCCGACCGCGCCGCGTGGATGGATCAGCGCTTGCGCGCGTTCGACGAATAAAGAATACAGGTTGGTGTCGCCACCGGACAGTAGCGGGTAGTCACCGCACTCGCGTGCCACGCGGCTGCCCGCTGCGGCGGCTGCCTGTGCGGCAAGGTAGTCTTGCCACAGCGGATCGCGATTGGTTTCCAGTTGGGCGATGAGTTGTTTGCGGTCAGCAGCACGTGCAGCTTTGGCAATTTCCGGTTTGCGTTCGGCAAACCATTCCACTTCCTGTAATTTCATCCGGTCCCACGGCGGGTTGCCGATAATGGCGTCGAAGCCGCCTTGCCCGTTTTGCCAGACCGTGGGGAAGGCCAGTTCCCAGTGCAGGAAGCGGTTATTCGCGGCACACGCAAGCGCGGCCTGTACCACGCGGTGGTCATTCTGCTGGCGTTCGGAGAACAGCTTGATGCCTGCCTTGCCGAGCAGGTCGATGGATTCGAGCAAGTTGTCGCCGTATTCATGGTTGAGCAGACCAACCCAGGTTTGCTGGTAGTTCTTCGCTTCAGCCTTGCCCGCCCATTGCTTGGCCTGGAGAAAATCCAGCGCGTGTTGCGTCGGCCGCAGGTTATCGGTGAGTGTGGCCATCAACGCCTTGGATTCGTGCGCTTCGGCGATGTCGATGTCAGTGAGGTTGCCAATGGCATTCATGCTGATGCGCGCTTGTTCGACACGCTGCAAGTCGTCCTGCTGCAACAGCCCGCCCGCGAGTTTGCCCAGTTCTTGCGCGAGTTGGCTCACCTTGCCGCCGAACAGTGAATCACCACAATGCAGATGGTGATCGAGGAAAGATAGCGGCGCACCGACGGTAAAGGTGTGCAGCCACAACGCGACCTTGGCCAGTTCCACCGCCATCGGGTTCTTGTCCACGCCGAAAATAACGCGCTTGAGAATCATGCGGCGCACGATGTGGCGGTCGTCCAGTTGCGCTTCGGTCACTGTCCAGCGCTGCTGGCGCGCGGCGCTGAGAATGCGGCTGCGGATGTCGGCGATGCGTGCAACCAGCGGTGATGCCCATGGATTCTCAATATCTTTTGCCCAAAGCTGTGCGGCGACTTCGAGTTGCGCGGCGGCAATACTTTCGAGAATTTCATCGGCGAGATAATCCACCAGCGAAACCAGAAAGTGGCCGCTACCCATCGCGGGATCACAGACTCTCAGGTCGAGCATGATGCTGGCGGGATCGAGCTTATCCAGCATTTCCCAATCGGCGGGCTTGAGTTCTTTCTTGCGATGCCACGTTTCAAGCTGGGTGTTGAAAGCCGCCTTACGCTCGGTAACCAGCGGGCCGACGGTTTCGCGGATAATGAGCTTTACCAGGCCATCGTGGGTGTAATAGCTGCCGCTGACCTTGCGCGCGAAACTGGCGGGGCGGGCAACGATACTGCCGTCTTCCACCGTCAGGCTGTATTCCAGCAGGCGTTCGTAAATGCCACCGAGATGCTGCACCGAAAGATCGCGGTAGTTAATCCATGCGCGCAGCAAGCCTGTCTTGAGCTTGGTCGCAGGGTCAGGGCTGCGTGCGAGGTCGTCAAACAGGGGAGCAAAGCGAGCATCCGGCACGCGGCTGCGTCCCAGCAGCGGGGCGCGATTCTCTTCAAATAATCCGCCGTTGTAAGCGGGCATGCCGATAGAAGCATCTCCCTTGGCGATGATGCGGAATAGGTCGGTGAGGTGCTGCCAGTAACGGCTGGCAGTGTTGCTCAAGGTGTCGTTCGCATCGCGTCGCTTGGCAATGTCTTCGCGGATTTTATGCAATGCGTAGTCATCATAGCGTTCGTCGCGCACCGGCAGAAGGTTGCGATCTTCGGCATAGAGAATGAACAGCAGGCGATAAAGCAGAATCAGTGTGGCTTCACGCAGCTCTGCAAGGTAGGCAGGAGAAGTGAGGTCGGCTTTCTCGTCGCCCGCCGCCAGGGCATTCGCCAGTTGCGGAAAGATGGTGGCAAACACGCGCGCACCTAAATCCTGCGAGACTTTTTCTTCATACAGCCGCGCTTCATTAAAGGCGTATTCGTGGAAAGTACGGCCTTCCTTATCCCACGTCTGCCGCAGGAAAGCGCCGCGATGGAACAGGCAGAAGAACAGCTTGATGCCATGCCTGGCGTCCATGCTGAACAGGTCCTGCTTGCAACCGGAAACGCCCAGTAGCGCGGCAAGATCGAGTTCCAGAAATTCTTCCGAGCGTGAACGTGCACCTTGCCAATATAGCCGCCACACTGCCCCGTTGGTAAGAATGCCCCAACGTACTTTTCTTTCGGAAGCGACCTCGACGCTGGAAAGATAGCGCAGAATCTGGTTCGACGGTGTGCCGGGGTCGAGACGATTAGTCGTGTCGCCCCGATCCAGCGCACGCATCCAGCGTTTGGCTTCGAGGATGGCAATGCCGTGGCGATAACGGCGGTCATCACGCGTCTCGGCACGCGCGTCCTGTTTGGCGGTTTGGTCCGGGAACAGCAGGAAATCCGGCACGTCTTCGCGGCGGGTGCTGGAAGCCGTGACTTGTTTGAGGGTCAGGTCACGCCAGTCAAGCAGGCCGAGCACTTGCTCGATGATATCGGCTTCGGTGTTGGCCTCGTTGAGTGCGCTGGTGGCCGTAAGCGGCGCGTAAATACGCCGAAGATCAGCAAGGAAGGTGTCGAGTGCCGTATCCGGCAACGCTTCCCATACGGGCGTACGGCAGATGCCGTCGAGCAGGAAATCCTGAGAAAAAAGTTTACCTTCCATCCGGGTCTATAGTTTGGTTGGGTAGCAGCGGACCGTTTTGATTTAAGGCCCAATAAATTTCAGTCTAACAGAAACGTTGAACTCCATTTTTTCAGCTTACCTCAGCGTCTCCCCCTGTATCGCTCGAGCGGATCATACTGTCATCGAATGATAATATACCATTTGATTAGTTTCTGTAAAATGCACGCCGGATCCTTCAGACTCGACACTATTGCATCGGGTTAAATAGAGAATCTGTTTCATTTTTTATTAAACACAACCCTGGAGAGAGATATGCGTAGCAAAAGTTTTACCAAATTTGGGCTGATATCAGCGTCAGTCATGTTTGCAGCACTGGCAATGCCTGCGATTGCAGACAGTAATTTAGATAAGCTGCCAAACATGTTCAAATCAGTCAATAGTCATGGCATCGATGCAACTTTTAACACAGCCGGTTCTATTGATCTTAACAATCCATTTTTCAAAAGTTTGGGAAGTAATGGCCGTAGCTGTACAACGTGTCATGTACCTTCAGAGGGGTGGGTGATTACACCAAAAGGAGTACAAGCACGCTTTGATAAAACTCAAGGCCTGGATCCGCTTTTTCGCTTGAATGATGGCGCCAATTCTCCTGTCGCGAATGTGTCGTCAGTTGAAGCGCGCCGCGAGGCTTATAGTATGTTGCTGAATAAGGCAAATATACGTGTTGGTATTGGCATTCCTGCTGGCGCAGAATTCACATTGATCGAAGTGGATGATCCTTATGGCCATGCGAGCGCAACAGAATTGTCATTGTTCCGCCGGCCAATGCCTACAACCAATCTGAAATTTTTAAGTACCGTGATGTGGGATGGGCGTGAGACAACACCCATGCCAGGTTCCAGTGAATGTATTTTTGGTACTTCAACTTGCTTTGCTCCAGTACCTTCGGACTTGTCAAACCAGGCTAATCATGCAACATTGGGTCATGCAGAAGCGTTACAGGCGCTGACCGCTGATCAACGTAATGCGATCGTGACATTTGAATCAGGTTTGTTTACGGCTCAAATACATGACAAGGATGCTGGCAATCTGACGACACACGGAGCACGTGGCGGCCCCAAAAATCTAAAGAAACAAGACTATTACTTTGGCATTAACGATACTGTAGCTGGGGACTATCGCACCCGTGCGCCCTTTAATCCAAATGTGATGTCACTCTATGATACCTGGAATCGTTACCATCCTGCTGGATCGGATGATCACGATGAGGCAGATAGTGCAAACGCTCGTACTGCAATCGCACGTGGTCAAGCCTTATTTAATACCAAACCTATCCGGATTGAAAATGTTAAAGGTTTAAATGATGATCTGGGTGTGAGCGTGATATCAGGTACATGCACCACATGTCATAACACACCCAATTCCGGCAATCACTCAGTTCCAATGCCGTTAAATATTGGCATTTCCGACGAATCGCGTCGTACACCGGATATGCCTCTGTACACACTTCAAAACAATCTGACTAGTGAAACCATTAGAGTAACTGATCCAGGCCGCGCTTTGATTACTGGTAAGTGGAAAGATATTGGTCGTTTTAAAGGACCCATTCTGCGTTCTGTCGCATCACGGCCCCCCTATTTTCATGATGGTTCTGCCTCAGACCTGAATGCAGTGATTGATTTCTATAACACACGTTTTGGTATCGGTTTCACTGAACGTGAAAAGGCTGATCTAGTTGCCTTCCTGGCAGCGCTGTAACGTTTTGTAACCGTAAAAATCAAATGCCCTACTGGCTAATTGAGCGAGTAGGGCATTTTTTTTGTAAAAAAAGTAAAAAGTTTTTTGCTTGTTGGTACCGGTTGACCATTGACCACCTAAGCCAGTAGAACACAGCTTAGACGATTGCACCCTGGCATCCAGATCGCCACTCGCTGCTCCCATTACGCCGACAGATCGACCGCCAGTTCCAATAATCCGGCAATGTGTCGTCCAGAATATCAACAGCTATATAGCGATATGCGAATGATCGGTTGGCACTCTCCAGCCATCGAGCGTTCCCTTTTTCATCCAGACGCTATCGCAGGCTGATGATCGGCCAGCCATTCTTTTCTGCGTGCCGCCGGAGGGTTGGGTCGGGGTCTACCGCCACCGGATGAGTGACTTTGTTCAGCAGCGGCAGGTCATTCAGCGAATCGCTGTAAAACCAGCTTTCGAGGAACGACAGCCAGGTCAGGTTGCGCTGGTCCAGCCAGCTTTCCAGCCGGGTGATTTTGCCTTCTCTGAAACAGGGTATCCCTGAAACCTGGCCGGTGAATTCACCATCTTTTTGTTCCGGTTCGGTGGCGATCAGATGGATTATTCCCAATATCTGTGCGATCGGTGCGGTAACGAAGCTATTGGTGGCGGTGATGATGACGCATAAATCGCCGTTAAGCATGTGCTGCTCAATCAATTTGTGCGCACCGGGTGCGATCAGCCGCTTAATCTTTTTCGCCATGAATTCGCTGTGCCAGGCATCGAGCTGGCTGCGCGGGTGGCGCGATAACGGCTTCAACTGAAAATCGAGGAACTCATGGATATCCAGGGTACCGGCTTTGTACTGCTCGTAGAATTCCAGATTGCGCGCTTCATACACTTCACGGTCAAGCACGTGTTGTCCGATCAGGAATTGTGCCCATTCAAAATCACTATCGCCCGCCAGAAGCGTGTTGTCGAGGTCGAACAGCGCCAGATTCATGACGCCCCCCGCGATACAGCAAGCGAAGCTGGACCAGAGGCAGAAGCGGTGGGCAGGGCGCTATTCCCGCAAACGGCCGCTTTGCGGTAACGAGTCATGACGCCCCCCGCAACATGGTATGGATTGAAGTGGAATTATAAATAGAAGCGGGAGGCTGGGCGCCATTCCCGCAAGCGGCCGCTCTGCGATAACGAGTCATGACGCCCCCCGCAACATGGTATGAATTGAAATGGAGCCATGGGTGGAAGCGGGAGGCTGGGCGCCATTCCCGCAAGCGGCCGCTCTGCGGTAACGAGTCATGACGCCCCCCGCAACATGGTATGGATTGAAGTGGAATTATGAATAGAAGCGGGAGGCTGGGTGCCATTCCCGCAAACGGCCGCTCTGCGGTAACGAGTCATGACGCCCCCCGCAACATGGTACGGAGTGAAGTGGAGTCATGGGTAGAAGCGGTGGGCTGGGCGCCATTCCCGCAAACGGCCGCTTTGCGGTAACGAGTCATGACGCCCCCTGCAACAGTTCGCGTAACAATGGCACTGTGATCTGACGCTGGTTCTCGAGCGAATGGCGGTCCAGCGCATCGAGCGTGGCGATCAATGACGGCAAATCGCGCCGCCCATGACGTAGCAGGTAATCACTCACCTCCTGCGGCAGGTCGAAGCCGCAGCTGACAGCATGGCTTTGCATGGCTTGTACTTTCTCCTCATCGGTTAGTTCGTGCACCTGGTAAACCAGCCCCCATCCCAAGCGCGTGACCAGATCCTCGCGCAGCCCCAATTGTGCCGGTGCGACAGGGCCACTTACCAGCAGTCGCGCATGATCTTCACCACGCATGTGGTTATACAGATTGAATAAGCCGATTTGCGCGTCGGCGCTGAGACGCTCGACATTATCCACTGCCACGCAGTCAGCGACACGGCTTGCAGCGAAGGCAGCATTTGTGTCATCGGTGTCGCCACACTCGATATACACCGCGTTTAGTTTGTTGCATATACCTGCGGCGACTACTGCCTGCAACAGGTGGCTCCTGCCACAACCTGTTGCACCCCACAGATAAACAAACCGCTCCCGTCCCGTCAGCACATCGTTCAGGGTCTGCAGCAGTTCGTGGTTGCGTCCCGGCACGAAATTAGTCAGTGTGGGGGAAGATGGTGGGGCAATATCCAGCAGCAGTTGTTTCATTTATGAATTGTAGAGGTCACTTTGCATATACTTTTCACGCGCATGACGTAGCCATATCAGTAACGCAGCACTCACTGGCAGCGCCAGCAAGATACCGAAGAATCCAAACAATTGACCAAATGCAAGCAGCGCGAAAATCACCATTACCGGATGCAGGCCGATGCGGTCACCGACTAACCAGGGCGTTACTATCATGCCTTCCAGTAATTGACCGACCGCGAATACGACCCACACTGGTAGCAGACCGCTCCACCCCTGGAACTGCATCAACGCTGCCATGGTCGCAAGGATCAGGCCGACAGCCGCACCGAGGTAGGGAACAAATACCAGGAAGCCGGCCAATAGTCCGATCGGCAGAGCGAATTCCAGGCCCACCAGCCACAGCCCGGCCACGTAACAGATACTCATCAACAGCATTACCGCAAGCTGCCCGCGCAAAAATTCTGCCAGCACGCTATCGGTCGCGTGCGCGAGGGTATGCGCCTGTTCGTGCCAGCGGCGTGGAATCATTTCATCGATCCGCCGGATCAACCCATCCCAGTCGCGCAGCAAATAGAACAGTACCACCGGCACCAGCAGCAGATTCATGAAAAATTCCACCACTACCATGCCGCCACTGGTGAGTGATGGCAGCAGTTTCGCCACAAGCCCGCCCGCGCTTTGCCAGTGCTGTGCCAGTGCCTGCTTGAGTGTGGCAACATCCAGTTGCAGGCTGATACCAAGATGCGTTTCCAGCCAGGGGATCAGGCTATTTTTGATTATTTCAAGGTAGGCTGGCGCCCGCTCGATCAAGCGGGAAATTTCCATCTCGAATAAAGGCAGCATGATCAGAAGCAACGCCGTAAGCATGCCGAGCAACAACGCCATCACCAGAATGGCGCCAAGTGTGCGCGGAATTTTCCCCGCCGCCATTCGCGTCATCAGTGGATTGCAAATATAGGCAATGATCCCCGCCAACAGGAATGGCGTGAGTATCGGGCTTAGCAGATAAATCAGGACTCCCGCGACGGTGGCCAGAGCCAGCCACCATAGATAATGCAGATCGTCGGAGTGTTTAGGGTCCATTTACGGTAAAATCACATTTCTTGAAAGTGGCACTCTATCTGTAATGAGAGGGGAACTCAACTTACGGGCATCTGTAAAATTTAAATTTCGTTGGAATACTGTATTGTCCGTTAAAATATTTCTTTGCCTATCAGCACATGTTGCGTCTATATTTTTCATTTGCACGTTTAATTCGTACACTTAGCTAGCAGATAAGTTCACTTAGAACCTTGAATTTCCAGAGGCACCCTTGACTGCATCCAATTCGATAAACCCGCACTCAGCTCATCTGTCCTATCGCGATGCAGGCGTAGATATCGATGCCGGTGATCGTTTGGTGGAAAATATCAAACCCTATGCCAAACGCACCATGCGTGCGGAAGTGCTTGCTGGCATCGGTGGTTTTGGCGCGTTGTTTGAAATCTCCAAAAACTACCGTAACCCGGTGCTGGTATCCGGTACCGATGGCGTCGGCACCAAGTTGAAACTCGCATTCCAGCTTGGTAAGCACGATAGTGTCGGCATAGATCTGGTGGCGATGAGCGTCAACGATATTCTGGTACAAGGGGCGGAGCCGCTGTTTTTCCTGGATTATTTTGCCTGTGGCAGGCTGAATGTAGACACTGCTACTCGTGTCGTCAAAGGTATTGCGGCAGGTTGCGAGCAGGCAGGCTGCGCTTTGATTGGCGGCGAGACCGCAGAGATGCCGGGCATGTATCCGGAGGGCGAATATGACCTCGCGGGTTTTGCTGTAGGCGTGGTGGAGAAAGACCACATCATTACCGGTCTGACTATCCGGGAAGGCGATGTAGTCCTGGGACTGGCTTCCAGCGGTGCGCACTCCAACGGTTATTCGTTAATCCGTAAGATCATCGAAAAAAACCACACAGATCTGTCTGCCGATTTCAACGGCACTGCGTTAAGCGATGTAATTATGGCACCGACCCGTATTTATGTGAAACCGTTGCTTGAACTGATGCGACACCTGCCGGTGAAAGGCATGGCGCACATCACCGGCGGTGGATTGGTGGAAAATATCCCGCGTGTTTTGCCCGAAGGCTTCACTGCCGTGTTGCAGAAAAGCGCATGGGAGATGCCGCCACTGTTCCGCTGGCTGCAACAGCAGGGTAACGTTGCCGAGAGCGAGATGCACCGCGTATTCAATTGCGGCATCGGCATGGCGCTGGTAATTGCACCGGAACACGCCGATGCGGCGATGCGGATGTTGCAGTCTGCAGGTGAGACGGTATGGCGCATCGGTGCCATCCGCCAGCGTACCGCAGATGAAGCGCAAACAATCGTTACATGATGGGCGCTTCTATAAATCCAAAGTTCTAAGTGAGACAAAGCGCGAATGAAATTTGAGAGCGCCACATGTGATTACTACGATGTAAGCGATAAAATTTCTTGAGCAACGCCCGTATCACGACAAAATCTGGATTTATAGAAGCGCCCATCATGAAATCCCTTGTCATTCTGATCTCCGGTCGCGGCAGCAACATGCAGGCGCTAATCGAAGCCGGCTTACCTGGCAGGATCGCCGCAGTCATCAGTAACAAGCCGGGAGTAGAGGGGCTGGAGATCGCAAGAATGCACGGAATCGAAACACGGGTGGTAGATCAGCGAGCTTATGCTGATCGGGTAACATTTGGCGCCGCACTGGCGGAAGAAATTGATTCTTGTCAACCAGACCTGGTGATACTTGCCGGTTTCATGCGTATTCTGGGAGACGCCTTCGTTAACCGTTATCAAGGCAGGCTCATGAATGTTCATCCTTCGTTACTGCCGGCTTTCCCCGGCCTTGATACCCACACACGGGCGTTGCAGGCGGGTGTAAAAATCCACGGCTGTACAGTACACTTTGTTACGCCGCAGGTCGACCATGGTCCGATTATTATTCAGGCTGCAATCCAGGTGTTACCGGACGATACTGCGGAAACCCTTGCAGCACGGGTGCTGCAACAGGAGCATCGCATTTATCCCGAAGCCGTACGCTGGTTTATGGAGGGCCGGTTGAGGCTCGTCAATAACCATGTCGAGGTGAGCGGCGCCATAGCCGATAATTCAGTTTTGTATTCACCGGGATTACGCAAATGAGACTTCTGGTTGCTGCCCTATTTTTGGGACTGGGTTTTTCTGCTCATGCCGATAGTTTTCCCACCCGCATCGACATCAGCTATTCGATAAGATCCGGCGCTATGGAAGGAGAGGCAAACGACACCCTGGAAGTCAAGCAGGAAAGCGGCGTGCGCAGCTATGCAATCAGCAGCGCCATCCGCGCTATCGGTCTGCTGGCACTGGTACAGTCGGGCAATATCCTGCGTGATAGTGTGGGCACCGTAACGGAACAGGGCCTGCAACCCGGACATTTTTCTGATCAGCGCCGCGACAAGTTGCCTAGAATAGCCATTTTCGATTGGGAAAAGAGCTTATTGACCATCAACAATCGGGGCAACGAACAGCGGAAACCCTTGCCTGCCGGTACCCAGGATCGCTTGAGCATGTTGTACAGCTTTGCATTCTTTCCGCCGCCTCCCGACGGAATTGTTGACATGCATGAGACTGATGGCCGCACCCTCAAGCGGGTGCGTTATAGTGTGGACAAAGAAACACTGGACACGCCGATAGGTAAACTTGAAACCATAGTGCTGACAAAACAACTGGAAGCGGATGACAAGCTCTACCGGAAAATCTGGCTTGCCCCCGCTTATTACATGTTGCCGGTGCGCATCGTCGCTACTGAAAGCGACCTGTTATTAGACCAGATGATCACAAAAATAAGCTACGCTGACGCTGGTGCGCTTCGCCTGGAACTTGAGTTGTTGCACTAGGCTTCGATGCTGGTCGCAATGGGCTATGGGATTATGCAACACGCTATAAGTACCTCTATAAAAATTTAGAGTTCTAAGCAAGGCGAAATGAGAACAAAAAATATAGATACGGCATATAGCTGGTATGTAGTCGGAATAAGGAAATATTTTTGCGGGCAACAAAGTATTGTGACGAAATCTGGATTTTTAGAGATGCCTATAACTTCTGCTTGAAACCAGGGTGCCGATACTGAATTAAAACATGTGGAAATATGCAGCAGCTGCTCTTTTGTCTGCAATATTTGTCGCATAAGTAATCCCTCTTCCATTTTCGCAGGATCAACAATAGATGCGCCTCACCCCTGCTCACCTCGATCTGGCTACCGCTGCATTGCGTGCCGTGCTACCACTGGAACACCCTGCCGACGCGATCCTGCGGCGTTTCTTCCGTGACAACCCCGAGCTTGGCGTAAATGACCGGGCATTTATCACCGACACCGTGTTCGGCATTCTTCGCCATCGATTTTTCCTTGAGCGTGCTGCCGATACCACCGTACCCCGTCCGCTGCTGCTTGCCTATCTGGTTAAATTCCAAGGGATGAACTTGCGCGAACTGATGTCTCTTGTCAGCGAGGCTGAAACCAAGTGGCTTATAGGAATCAAGGCAGCGACACCGGAGTCGCAGCCACTTGCTGTCCGGGCCGAGTTTCCGGAATGGCTGGTGGAAAAACTGCATGGTTGTATGTCGGAGACGGACATTCTCGACTTGGGGCACTCGCTGCAACAGGCCGCATCGCTGGATCTACGTGTCAATACTCTGCTTGCCAACCGTGATGAGGTGTTGGCGGCATTAAGCAAGGATGGTATTGAGGGCAGCGCCACTCCTTACTCGCCTAGCGGCATCCGTCTTGTCGGTAAGCCTGCAATCAATCGCCATGAATTATTTTTGACCGGCAAAGTGGAAGTGCAGGACGAAGGCAGTCAGTTGTTGGGCTATCTGCTTGCACCCAAGCGCAGTGACATGGTGGTGGATTTTTGCGCGGGTGCGGGAGGCAAGACGCTGATGCTGGGCGCACTGATGCGTTCGCAAGGGCGCATCTACGCTTTCGATATTTCCGAGAAACGGTTGAACAACCTGAAACCACGTCTCAAGCGTTCCGGTTTATCCAATCTGCATCCGCAGTGCATCACCAATGAAAATGACATCAAGGTAAAACGTCTGACGGGGAAGATTGACCGGGTTCTGGTGGATGCGCCATGCAGCGGGCTGGGTACGCTACGTCGCAATCCGGACTTGAAATGGCGACAGTCTCCACAGAGCATTGAAGGACTCAAACGCAAGCAAGCAGCAATTCTCTCGTCTGCGGCAAACCTGCTCAAACCCGGCGGCAGGTTAGTCTATGCCACGTGCAGTTTTTTACCGGAGGAGAACCAGGAAATTATCCAGCGCTTTCTTGCTGATCACCCCCGTTTCATGCTGCTGAATTGTGCCGAACTGCTGGCGCAGCAAAAGATCCCACTTGACACTGGAGAATTCCTGCAACTGATGCCCAGCCGGCACGGCACAGATGGTTTCTTTGCCGCCGTGCTGGCGCTTGCGGGGAAACAAATTTAAGGCGTCCATGATCCTGTCTGTGCCTAATGCTGTTATCGCCGGTTGTCTGGCCTTGCTGTTTGTCGCATCCGCGACAGCTTTCGAGCCATTATCCGGCCATGGTGGCAAGCCGGTTGTTCTCCCTGCTACCGGCACGGTACAGGTTGCCTTTACACCGGGTGATGATGCCGGCAAGCTGATCGTGGACGCTATCAGCGGCGCGCGCCGCCAAGTGCTGGTACAGGCATTCAGCTTCACCCATCACAGAATCGCCGAAGGGTTGATCACTGCCAGGCGCCGTGGAGTAGATGTGAGAGTGATTGCCGACAAAGAGCAGACCGAAAAAATTCCTACCAGCGTAATTGCCAGGATCGTAGCCGGAGGTGTGCCGGTTTTTCTTGATTCCGATCACACCAGTGCCCACAGCAAAGTGATGGTGATTGATGCCGGCAGTCCAGAAGCAACGCTGGTTACCGGCAGTTTCAACTTCACTCAGGCTGCACAATACAAGAACGCAGAGAACGTGCTGGTGATACGCGGCAACGGAGCGCTTGTCGAGCTTTATCTGAAAAACTGGCAGCACCATTACGAGCACTCGCAGCCTTACCGCTGAGCTTGCGTTATCCTAAATCCGGCAAGAAATAAGCGCGCGCCGGCTTCGGGCCAATGGCATTTCTGAAGGAATCTACCGACAACGGCAGCAATCTCGAACTGGGTTTCTGGATCAACGGCCAAGAGAGAGCAAATTGCTTTGCACTCTGCTACCAATATGAAAACCTGATGGGAATTTATAACAGTGGCATTGTGAGCTTGAATCACAGAAAATCTTTAAAGAATGATTCATGTGCGGGAACAGGTTTACCTACAAAATAGCCCTGCGCATGATCAACATGCAACTCCTCCAGTAAGGAGAGGGTCGCTGCGTTCTCTACAAACTCGGCCGTGGTTTTCTTGCCAAATCCTCTCGCCACGTCGCACAAGGCTTTTACCAGAATTCGGTCATCAGGATTGGTGGCCAGGTTCTGTATAAATGATCCATCGATTTTTACGACATCAATGGGAAGTTGCTTTATATAAGTAAAAGAGGAGAAACCAACACCAAAATCATCCAATGCGAAACGGCACCCCAGTCCTTTGATTGTCTCAATGAGTTTGCGTGCTGCAGGCATATCTTCCAGTACCGCTGTCTCGGTTATTTCAAACAGGAAATCTGTGGGGTCCGCTGCATGTTGCGTGAGAGCTTCCTTCAGAATCAGCAGTAGCTCCGGGTCATTAAATGCATGAGCAGATAAATTAATCGAGAAATTAATATGGCGCCCATGCTGATTGACTTTGGCTGCTTGAGCAATGACTTTACGCAATACCATTTGGTCAATCTTGTGAATAAGGCCGGTACGTTCTGCTGCGGATATGAAAGCACCAGGTGGAAGCACTGACCCATCGTCATCAAGCATGCGCAGCAGTGCTTCGCAATGTTCGATGGTTTTGGTCTGAACATTCATAATGGGCTGAAAGTATAGGATAAAGTGATCATCAATGAGAGCTTGCTCAATCTTTTCTTTCCAGTGTACGAGGTTATGCATACGCTCACGGCTCTTGTCCTCCTCAGAGAATACATGCCATCCGCTACGTCCCGCTTCCTTGGCCTGGTACATGGCGAGATCTGCCGCTGCCAGTAGTTCATGCACATCTCCACCATGCTCGGGAAAGAGAGCAATACCAACGCTAGCAGAGGCCTTATGGGTTCGGTCGGCTACGGTGAGCCTCACCTCTCCCAGTTGTTCGAGAATAGTTTTTGTAACTACGATCGCCCCTTCCGCCGTAGTTTCAGGCAGAAGCACTGCAAATTCGTCCCCGCCCAGGCGCCCTATTACGTCGACATTGCGAACGGCGTTTGACAGCATGCTTGCGACCATCTTGAGCAGAGTATCGCCTGTCTGGTGACCGCTTGTATCGTTAATGTACTTGAACTGGTCCAAATCAAAGAAAAGCAGCGCACCCGGTCGCTGATAACGCGTAGCCAGATTAAGTATTTGCTCCAATTCTTCCTGAAAGCGGCGCCGGTTGAACAATCGCGTAAGCGGATCGTGATCCGCCAGCCAGGCCAAGCGGCCTTCTGCCTGTTTGTGTTCGGTGATATCGAGGCCTACCGATAGCACCGCCGGGTCATTTTTAGAATGCCGGGTAAGGCGGGAATGTAGCCAGATGATATACCGTGTTGAACCATCACTACACAAGGTAGTGGTTTCATGCCGCAACTGCTCCCTTAGTTCAAGGCATATCTCCTCTAGCCGGGGGGGCAGGTCATAAAAGTCGTCTTCCAGCATAAGGATATTAATGAAAGGCTGCCCTTGCAGATCCTTCTCCGCACACTGAAGAAGCTTTTCGCCAAAAGCATTAAGCGAAGTAATTTCGGCGTTACTATTTTGTGTAATCACAATCACCTGCGCCATATCGAGCAAGTGCTCAACAAAGTCCCTTTCCTTACCCAGCTCACTCATTTGTATAGCCAATGCTGCTGTCCGGTCAGTAACCTGGGTCTCAAGTTTCTCGAGTTGATAAGACAGCAATACGGCCGTCTCATCCAGCATGTCTATCTCATCTTTTAGCCATCGTTTCTGATCAACGGAAAGAAGTGCGCTACGAAAGTTTCTGAAGTCGCTTCTGGCCAAGAGCGGCAAGCTAAAGACAATGTGTTTCAGTCGTGATAGCGGTTTCGTAAGAATTAAAAATAACAGAAATTCAGAGAGCAACAAGCCCATCAGCCCTATTGCTATACTCTGCCATGTTGCTTTATGAATAGCGTCGATGGTAGTAGTGATATCGGTGATCGCTATCAACGCTGCCACGTCAGTGGATGCGTCTGTCTTCTTTAGTGGTAACTCTTTTATATACAGATAACGGTCTTCCCAGGGAAATTCGATACCGCTTTTCAGGCTGGCAGGATTTGGGTATTGCTGGGCAACACTATTGAGGATGAGGATATTCTCTTTGCTATTGGTAAGTGCTGCTACGTAAGAGTTCCAGCCTGAAACTTGCATGGAGTTGTCAAGACTCTCAGTTACGCCACCTTTCCTCTGGATAAGTAAGCCAATATCAGCACCTGCAATATTCTCAAACCCTAACACAGCGTCGACCAGAGTAGCCCCGATGATGATAGTTCCAACATTTCTACCCATTATCAGCAACGGCTCGACGGCGTATTGCACGCAGTTTTTTGTACAACTTAATGGGCTGCTAGGTTGTTCCTTGTTATTGGCATCGCGAACCCATTTCAGTATTGCATTATTATCATCAGATTCAGTGGATTCCCAGCCTGCCAAGAGCCGATTTGACCCGTCGTAGAAACGCACCAGATGAACACCATTATAGAGTTGCAACGATGCCCAATGCTGGTCGAATGCGCGGTAGATTTTCTCCTTGTTACCCGTGAGCAAACCTTCATTCATCTCCTTCAGGAAAGGGGTCAGTTCGGCAAGTTGGTGCAAATTCTGTGCAGTCTGATCAATCAAGCCATCAATTTCTTTGATATGACTTTGATGTTGCATAGCGCGCTGATTAGTGAAATTGTCTAATAGAGTCAAGTAACTGATTAGACTGAATGACATTGCAATGGCAAGCAGAATCAAGCTGCTTAGCAGCAAGACTTTCCATTTCAGGCCCAAGAATCTGCGCATAAAGCTTTCAGTTCCATCTGATGGAACCTTGCTTTCCTTGGAATCATGTTCAATCAGGCGGGGCATTTAGAATCGATAGGAACCTTGCACTGCGAACAGATGCCAGTGCTGGGAATGCTGATTTGCGATATTGAGGTTGGGGTTGTCCAGCGGTGCGAGCCAAGCGGTGCCGTTGACGTAGTGATGCTCTGCGGCCAGCATGAAGGATGGGGTGATGTTCCAGCGGATACCTGTTGTCAAGTCCTTGGCAAAGCGACTAAATGCAGGTCTTCCTGTCGATGCAGCGTAGTCATGACCACTGCGGTCGGCTCTGTTCGTATAGAGTGCATCATAGCGTAAGACACCCTCCCACTTCGGGGTAAACCGATAAATACCCTGAAAGTAGTAGCTTTCACCGGTAAAGTCCAAATTAAGTGAGGACACACCAAAATTGGTATAGGTAATATGGCGGATGGCATATTCAGAGGTGAGGCTCCAGCGCTCGGCATTGTATTGCGCGGAAAAAATGATTGGCGAGAATTGAACTGAACCCGCGTGCAGAATGTCGGTTCCAGGCTTATAACCTACATTCATCTGTGCCCCGCTGACTGCCAGGCGAACCCTTCCGCCATCATACTCGTACATTCCACGCCCGATATATGACACCTGCGAGCTCAGGTTCCCCGGGCGATCGCTGCCCAGTAAGGCCGCCTCGGTTGTTGTGCCACTTGCGCCACTAACTGTTGGCATTACCACTCCGAACTGATAGCTGAAATCTCCCTTACTGGTGCGAGTCTCACCATAGACATGACCTCCATCTGCTGCGAGCGCGAGGTTACGTGAACGGTCAAAGTAAATCGATTGGGGTAACATAATGCTCGGCCGGGTATGTGCTACGTCACGTGTTTCGTTGTAGAAACCAAGTGGATTTTTTATTCTGCCTAAACGTATCCCGAATTGACTGTTTTCACCAGAATATGCTTTGTAATCGATTAATCCGTAATCGAGACGAGCATCTTGACTACCCTGACCGGCATGGCGGTGGATTCCTTGAGCCGAGATCAGCAGGTTGGGAAACAGTTGCACCGAGGCATTAATCCCCACTTCCCTGAAACCAAAGGTGCCGCTATCCTGACTGCTATTTCCGAAGACATTATTATTCCCTGTAGTATTCAAATAACCTTGAGTTGCAAAGCCATGGATCTGTACGTTGTCGGGCAATTTTATTGTCTGCAGTCGCGCTGCGGTAGTACTTAAAAAGCCGGAGGTTTTCTGACTGTCAGGGAGCGCTTGAGATTGTGCGGGGAAACTCCATAGAATAGCCGCCATGACAACCAGCTTGGCTATCCCTACATGAAGGTTGCCCACGTTGTTATTTGATCTGGAGTACATTGATGCGCCCATTTACTTTTATCTTCTCTAGATAGCCAATTGCACCGGGAGTGCTGGCAACTTGGTCAAACATTCCCTCGCTTGAAGACACTTTAGTCGGAGCCTGGCCGGTACCGGAAAACACCAGTCGATCCCAGGCTTGACGCAACTGGTAGGGAAAGGCGTTCAGTTTCTCTTTAGCAAAGGAATTATGTAATGGCATATCATCAGCCAGCACGAAAACTTTTATCGGGGTGCCATCTGGCCAGGCTCGTTGCCGCATGCCGAAAATGGCGCGGAGGGAATTACTGGAAAGGTTACGTTCGTTGATAGCGGAATGAGTCACGACTTCAAAATGTCCGTCTGCCCGTGCAACGCTAATAGAAGATAGCATCCCGAGCAACAGGGCCAGCAAAACATGACGGCAGGCGGTGCCAGTTGTATTTTTATTTATTGGTGTCACTGCTATCTACAATTTCTTTCTACTTTTATGGGGGGGATGAAACCGGCTGTTTAAAGAATTAATTTCCGTGTTCAGCAACTATGCTGGCATTAAGCACTGCGCCCGGCAGGGTCGGCAGTACTCTGCCGTGGTCGGTAACCAGTTCCCAGACCTGGGGATTGTTTGTATACATCCTCTCCAGTACTTTTCTTATGTCGGCATAATATGGTCGACGCGGGCCATGATAATTGGCTAATGGTCCAATAGGGCCAAGCTGTAGATCATAGATGCTCAATAATCTATTCAAGGCAGGCTCCATTACTGAGAACCAGTGGGTGATGTTGTGCTGGATACATGTTCGTATGATGCCAACAGCAATTGCCAGCATCGGATGAGGAAAACGCCGCCGATTATTATCTTGATCACGTTGGTCACTGCTTAGCCAGTCCGGAGACCTGCGACGCTCTTCCCTGCGCCTGGAGTACTTGCCTAAAAGGAGAAAACGTGAGATCTCGGCAGTACTCTGCCTGGACAGATTGCTGATGTCTAACAGTTCATGGTCGATTTGGGTATGTTGTTCGATAGGTAACGGGGTTTGCAGGTTTAAGGGGTCAGGGTATATCAAGCGTGCGCCGCCTATGAAGCTATCGGATGGACGATGCTTTAGCAGAAGGTGGTGAGAGTGGCAGTCAAACTCATCTGTTTCCCGCCCGTCGGGATAGTCTTCAACGCTGAACCCTGGAAGGCGAGCCTCAATACACAACACTGTGTGGCGCAAACGAAATGACTCATCCAATAATTCTGGAGAATTTACGTTGACGATCTCAAAATATTCATCGAAAGCATCGATCAAATCATTCTGCATATGATGATTCCTGTTTCATTTATGTCAAATTCGGCGGTAAATCTAATTTATCTATTTTTCCTTAGGTAAGCTCCCTTGGTAATTCAATAATTGGGGCGCCGGAAAAGCAAGCAAGAGAAAAAATATAATCACAGACGCTCTAACGATATTCCTTTGTAAATAAAGGAATATCGTTAGAGCGTCCGCATCGTTAGATGCGAACCATAGTAGAAGCATCCTACACTCATCTATTTACTGCAGTACATTCCTCCTATGCAATAATGTAGCTATGACCCATGACAGATGTCAGCTTGGGTTGGTAGTCTGCACATTAATATTGAGGGTGTTTCTAAACTCAAGATTCCAAATAAGGCAAAGTAGGAACAGAAGATGTCGGCTAAGCATGCCGCTGATACCTAAGAAGCATTTTGTTTTGGGTGGTAACTGCGCCCGTATCGGGGCGCAGTTAGGCAGTCAACAAGAAACAACAAGGTCACATAAACCCAGATAGCATGACAGTACAGTACCATATTTACAAATTGATGCAAATAAATATGTAAATATGTAAATATGTAAATATGGTCAAACTTGATCTACGAGCTACTCATTATCACGGTATTACATGACAAAATTATTAAGATTATGTTACAGATTTGTGGATGCTTTATGAATAAAGGAATAGAGCCGGTCAAAGAATTGCCGAACAAGCTTCTGAGGCCGTGCAATTAACCCCAAAGGAAGTTCCCTTTTGGGGTGCTGTCTGTGGCGTTCGTTTGTCATTATTTTGTTGTACTTCCGAACTGAAAAATGGAATTACGTATCGCCGTATCTACATTTTTTGTGGATAACAAAGTGTTGTGACGAAATTTGGATTTTTAGAGGTGCCCAGCATGGACTGTAAGCGGATGCGTATCAGTGATCAGGCCGAGCGCAGAGCGCAGAGCGAAAATATTTGAAGACATTGATGAGCAGAGAGCGCACCAAGCGGTTTTGTATATAAAATTTCAACACTGACATTCTTCGTTGTGAATGGTGCAGCTTGATCAAATGGTTTGGAAGATAAATAGGCAGCTTTACGCGCTCGTGCGTATTGATTCGTCTTGCAGTGATTCAGCGTCCCGTCTAGTATAGGGAATCTATTGGTTTTTTGAGTACGGGTTGTGAGCATGTCGCAAGGAGCAACCAATGCAACATGTTAATCCCCGCTATGTTCCATCGTTCTCTCGTGGTCACGCGGAATCCGGCCAGATTATTCTCCATGATGGGACAACAGCGACTATTCGTCCTGCTGTGCCAACAGACCATGCCGCATTGCAGAGTTTCGTAGAGCGGCTTGCACCCGAATCTAAACGGCACCGCTTCTTTTCTGCGACTTCGCCGGGCAGTGAGGTCATCGCATCGTTATGCGATTCAGCAGATCCCTGCTCCAAGCTGACCTTGGTGGTAACCCGCATCTGGGATGGAGCGCTGCGGATTATTGCGGCAGGCTCTTATCTGGCGCGAGATAAGCGCACAGCCGAGGTTGCCATGGTCGTGGATGATGCTTTCCATGGGAAAGGGCTGGGTACTATCCTGCTTGAGAGGTTGGCGATGTCGGCTATTCAGCATGGCTTTATCCACTTGTGGGCGGTCACACACCTGGATAATCTGGCGATGCGCGAAGTCTTTCGAGAATCCGGATTTGATATTCAGGAGAGCTGCGAAGGCGGAGATATCGAAGTCGAGCTGTCACTGATTCCCACAGAAACCACCTTGATCCGTTCTGAATTGCGGGATCGCATTGCCACTACCGCTTCACTTCATCCATTCTTCCACCCGCAGGCAGTAGCCGTCGTCGGCGCTTCGCGCGATCCGCACAGTATCGGTTACCGATTGGTCGAGGCTTTGGTTGGCAATCGGTTTCATGGCGCCATTTATCCGGTGAATCTACGAGCGGCAGAGATTGCTGGCCTGAAAGCGTACCCGTCGCTTGGAGCCGTACCTGGCAGCGTTGACCTGGCTATCATCGCTGTACCGCGTGATGCGGTTCTGGCCGTGGTTGACGATTGTGCAGCCAAGGGAGTGCGGGCCATAATCGTGATTACTGCCGGATTTGCCGAGACCGGTGCGGAGGGTAAGCAACTACAGGATCGTCTGGCCGAGAAAGTACGCCAGCAAGGCATGCGCATGATTGGCCCAAACTGTTTCGGTTTGCTGAATACTGATCCAGCGGTTTGCCTTAATGCGACCTTCGCCTCTGTGTTTCCGCCGCCTGGACGGGTCGCGATGTCATCTCAGAGTGGTGCGCTGGGGTTGGCTATTCTCGCTGCTGCGCATCGGTTGCAGCTTGGGATCTCATCCTTCGTCAGTGTCGGCAACAAGGCTGATGTGTCCGGTAATGACCTGTTGCAATACTGGGAAAATGATCCCGCAACCCATGTCATTCTGCTGTACCTGGAATCATTTGGCGACCCGCGCCGCTTTGCCCGGATCGCCCGCCGAGTGAGCCAGCAAAAGCCGATTATTGCGGTAAAAGCGGGTCGAACCCAGTCTGGATCCCGTGCCGCCGGTTCCCACACCGCTGCGCTGGCAGCAAGCGATGTGGGTGTGGAAGCATTGTTCTACCAGACCGGGGTGATTCGTGCCGAAACTCTGGAAGAGATGTTTGCGCTGGCGGCGGGCTTGTCGGCCCAGCCACTCCCGGCAGGTCGACGGGTTGGAATCATCACCAACGCAGGCGGGCCTGCGATTCTCTGTACTGATGCCTGTGAAGCTGGCGGCTTGACGGTCCCCGAGCTGTCAGTCCAGACCAAAGCCGCACTCGCTACCTTCCTGCCGTCCGCTGCTGCACTTAGCAATCCTGTGGATCTGATCGCCTCTGCTACGCCGGAACAATACACCAAAGCAATCGAAGTCGTCTTGAGAGCCAATGAGATCGATGCATTGATCATATTGTATGTCTCCTTGGTAGCTGCCGACGTTTCCCCGATCGCGGATGGTATTCTGGCAGGACTCGCCGTCGCACGGGAGTCGAGCGTTCTGAAGAAACCGGTCTTTATCTGCTGGATGGCGGAAGGAGATCCGGAACGTTCCTTTACGCTGTCGGGTGAAACGATCCCTGCTTATCCTATGCCGGAAGTCCCTGCGCTGGTTCTTGGTAAGGCTGCCAGCTATGCCGAATGGAAGGCGCAGTCGTGTGGGGTGATTCCGGATTTTGCTGACATGGATCTGTCACTGGCACACGAGATTTGTGAGAGAGCCCTTTCACAACGCGGGAGCGGTTGGCTGACAACGCAGGAGACCGGTGCTATTCTGGCAGCGGCACGGCTGCCACTCCTGCCAGGGGATATTGCCGTGACCGCTGATGCCGCAGTTGTTCTGGCGCGGACAATCGGGTTTCCGGTTGCAGTAAAGCTGGCTTCGCATACCCTTGTACATAAAACCGAGATCGGCGGGGTCCATCTGAATTTGGCCGATGAGATAGCCGTTCGAGAAGCATTCGAGGCAATCCGTGCGCGGCTTGAGCAGGATCATAACCTTGCCGCGATGGAAGGAGTGTTGGTGCAGTCAATGATGCCAAATGGCATCGAATTGATGATTGGGGTCACGCATAATTCGCTCTTCGGTCCACTAATCGCGTTCGGCCTGGGTGGCATCCATGTAGAGATCCTCGGTGATGTGTGTTTCCGGATTACTCCCCTCAGTGACTGTGATGCCGCCGAAATGGTACGTTCGATCAAAGGTTACCGGCTACTTACTGGTTACCGTGGTCACCCGCCAGCGGATGTGGCGGCAATCGAGCAGGTGTTATTACGGATTTCACGTCTGGTGGAAGAAATTCCTGCGATCAGAGAACTCGATCTAAACCCGGTTCTTGCCCTGCCGCCTGGCCAAGGTTGCTGGATTGTGGATGCAAGGATACGCATTGAAGCGGATGTGCCGGGATGAGCAGTTCAGAAATATAGTAAAGATGTTTAACCTGAATCCGCCCGGTAGCGAACTCACCCAGAAGGTGCGGCGCAGATTCTGCTAATTTGCAGTCCAGCACATTGACCTTTTGCGTACCCGCGTGATTTCCGCCATACACCCCTTACCACGTCTGTTTCTCTTTCTGCTGCTCGCGGTAGCCAGCCTATTTGCCGGATTGCTGTTCGGCAGTGTGGACATTCCGGTTGCCAGTATTGCCCATGTGCTGTTGTCACCGGTGGCTGGTGACACCACCAGCCAGATTGTCTGGCAGCTTCGTCTGCCGCGTGTGTTGGCCGCATTTGCCTGCGGTGGTTTGCTGGCGCTGGCGGGTGCGTTATTGCAGGTACTGCTGCGCAACCCACTGGCCGATCCTTACATTCTCGGTGTATCGGGTGGTGCAGCGGTGGGCGCACTTACGGCAATGCTGCTGGGGTGGGGGCTGGTACTGGTCAATCTGACATCGCTGGCAGGTGCGCTGACCGCGATTGCCATCGTGTTCGGCCTGAGTTTTCGCAGCGGTGACTGGAATCTCTACCGGCTGCTCTTGACCGGGGTAGTGTTGTCCGCCGGCTGCGCTGCGCTGACTACTTTGATTTTGACCCTGGCGCCGACCAGCGATGTGAAAGGCATGTTGTTTTGGCTAATGGGCGATGTTTCGCGTGCGACCGGTGCCGAAGGGTTGTCATTTGCATGGGTGATATTGGTTATCATAGCCGCCATAAGTATGATCTTTTCCGGTAGTCTCAATGTTCTTAGCCTCGGTCAGATGAAGGCAAAAACCCTTGGTGTAGCAGTGCTGCCACTGCAAGTGGGGATTTACTTCGGCGCTGCATTGGCGACTGTGGCGGCGCTGATGCTGGCGGGTGTCATCGGTTTCGTCGGCTTGATCATTCCCCATGCCATCCGTTTGCTGGGGATCAATGATTATCGCTGGCTGCTACCCTTGGCTATGTTGCTGGGGGGCAGCTTTCTCACATTGGCGGATACTCTGGCGCGAACCCTGTGGGCACCCCAGCAATTACCGGTGGGAGTATTAACTGCGTTGTTGGGGGTGCCGCTACTGTTGCTGCTGCTGTCGAGAAAACGGTGACGAAACCTGACAATCGAATAGTCTTGAGAGGCTATAGCGATGGCGAGACATAATGCCATGCGCATCTGAGAATCGATATGTGAATCCACCATTTACTATTGATTTAGTCTGACCCTATTGATTTATTGATTTTTAAGAAATATCAATTTTTCTATGGCTTGATACACAATCTCGCAGATAAAGATTTATGAGGCTCTGATACGGGACACCCTTTTCATCAGCCATTTGTTTGAAATAGCCAATAACATCTTCACTCAACCGCATCGTGACGGATTTTTTGAGCCTAGCCGCATAAGGATTTTTGCGGGATTTCATTTTTGACAGATCGTATTCAGTTTTCATGGCCTAACTCCTTGATAATAGGTGCTCTCGTTTTTTGTGGCTTTTCTTGCCGAGATGATCCGAACAATGTTGCCTTGGTCACGTTCGCAATGACAGACAATAAGAAGGCGTGCTTCATCACTGAAACCAAGCATCAAAAATCTTTCTTCTGACACGGAATTATCTGCATCAAAAAATTGCACAGCGAACTCATCGTAAAAGACAGATTGAGCCTCCTCAAACGAAATGCCGTGCTTCTTTTTGTTCGAGGCCGCTTTGGCTGTATCCCACTCGAATTTAATCATGAATACATTGTATGTACGCTAAATAAATTGTCAAGAAGCCCAACGTAAAAGTGAGGGGCTGCGCGCTTTTACAGCGTCGCACTCGAATGAAAGGTTGGGCTGTTTTATAATTAAAAACGATTAAGTATAAAATCGATCGAGTCCGATCCCATTGATACTGCGACCCCATGGTGGAGGTGGATTCTAATTCCAAGTGCACCACTGTTTAGAATTTAAGCGGACATGATGAGTACTGCCGGGTCGAAGGCCGATGCGCCTTCGATGTCATTTTTGTAGCGTGCATGAAAGGCGGAAAGATCAAGTTCTTGATCGACCAGATGGCATAACGCGTATTCAAAACTGCCGGGAATAACTTGCCGTTCAAAGTCTACCGGCAGTAGTTTTAAGCCTTTGTGTATCGGTTTGAATCGCGCCATGTCGCATCCATTTTAGTTGCATTTCGTAATGGAATTATGGCAGATCAAGAGGTGATTTTTTAAGCAAATTTTGGTTTTTCTACAGCCTCAACGTGGAGTTGAGGCGCCTGCGCGGCTTTTCGCGCAGGTCGCCTCGAACGCAGGGTTAGAGGTCATATGCATAGCAATTGCTTCAGGTCTAGTAGCTCGTCTTCACTGAGGCGCGAGAATAGATCGTTGGTCAGGTCAAATGTGAATTCGATGGTCCCGTCGGGTGAAGGCTCCCCACGTGCCGAAAGCGCAGACCACAGAAGGGCCATCGGTCTATCACACGTACACAGTGAGAATGCCTCCTGTTTAAAGTAGGCTTGACCAGCAATCGCCAACTCGATATGGCGTAGATCGCTGAGAGCGTTGAATGCGTCAGCCTCTGAATATGTCTCGCTGGGTTTGAGTATCCGCCTTCCTACGGCAGGTGTTGTGCCATGCATATCCTCGTATAGGCACGAGAGAACCGCGAGATTAGCTAGCGAAGCGCGGTTCAGTTCGTATTTGTCGGCGGTTCTTACGATGGTCTCGGCCACCTCGGCTTCCGTACGGCGTGGGACTCGCTGTACGACTAGAGGACAGGCTGCTTGTAGAAACTTGGTTTCGCGCTCGTTGCGTTCGTCGAAGGCTTCTAGTTGAGCATATGCAGCTCGGTAGTGGGTGTCCTCAAACTTTACGATGTGACATTTCGGTAGTGCATCACGTAATTCAGATGCTCCTTCGTCGAACGCCGACACGAACTCTGCCATGGTGGGCTTTCGGCGGTATCCGGCCTCAAACGCATATGGGAGCGGATTAAACATTCCCGACCCCTCGGCAAAGAAGTTGGTCCACCACTGTAGTGCTTGAGCGTTTGCGGCAACCTTGCCCTCGCGTATCTTGCGCAATGAGATGACAACATTGCGATCCACCAAGAAGCGTGCTGGTATCGCAAACGGCAAGGGCAGCCAACCGCCACGAACAAGTGCAAAGATCGTGGTCGGATTATTGAATGCCACCTTTGTCTTTACGGTGGCTCGGCCGGGCGACGCAGCTCCATCAACAATTGCATTTTCGCCTTCAAGCGTCAGTTCGAGAGCTGAGGTCTCGTCTTCCTCTAGCTTACGGATTCCGTCTGCTCCAAGCGGGTAAATGAATGTTGGAACGATATCGATGCTCCGGCCTTCTTCAAATTCGGCGCGAAATGAGAACGGACCCATGGGCCAAATGACCTCTAACGCTCGGCATCAGCGGCGGCGCATAGCGCCGTCCGCTGCATGCTGTTGTTGGGCGGCATCACCGATCCTTCTTCCCTTGGTTGCACTTTCGGCACAGGGCCTGGAGATTTGTGATGTCGTTCTTTCCGCCCCTCGCCACGGCAACGACATGATCAACTTCGAGTTCGACGGAGTGGTCATTCGACGGCGCTGCTCCGCACTTCGCGCACCGATAGTTGTCCCGCTTCAGCACCGCCCACCTGACGTTCAGCGGAATTGTCTCGCGAACAGGGCGGGCTGCGTTCCCCGCAAGGAGCTGCTCCCGCGACATCCGGCCTTCATGAAACGCTGCCAGCGCCTCACAAGCCCCGCGAACACTGCCCCAATAGCGCTTGTACGGTGTCTCCGAGATTCGATTGCCGAGCTGTTTGATCTGCCGCTTGCCTGGAGGGTATCCAAGCTCCTTCCAGACCAATTCAAGGTTTTCGATCAGCTGGGCAGGCGCGTGTCGCCGTTCCCTTCCCCCGTCGATTCCGATCAGGGCGAGGGCTTTCTTCCACGATCCGAAGCGCTCGATGATCGTCGAAGAGTGGGGCCGCTTTCCGGGAAGCTCGTCGTACCGAGTTGAAGGGAAGTACTCCTTACCCAGAGCCTCCGCAGCTGATTCCAGGGCCTGCATGAGCTCTTCGTCGGCAAGACGAGTCCGCTTCGCTTGGAGGTCAAATTTGAATCGCTCGCTCACCGTGACACGTCTCCTGCCGCCCAACGTAATATATACGACATCAATTGTCCAATAATCCACTTCATGTGTCGTATAATCATAACTTGAATTATATATCCTATTGCTTTAAATGATTAAAGAGTAAAACAAAAGGACGGGTCATGCCAATAACTACGACATCATCGCCAGCCAGGAAATTGCTGGATCAGGTGCGCGACAAGATTCGTTTCAAACACTATAGCTTAAGCACGGAAAATACTTATGTATCCTGGATTAAGCAATACATTCTGTTTAATGGCAAGCGTTATCCGGCAGAAATAGGTGCGGCTGAGGTGGAGGCGTTTTTAACTTATCTGGCTACCGAGCGTCATGTGTCCAGCTCTACCCAGAATCAGGCGCTGTCGGCAATCCTGTTTTTGTATCGTGAGGTACTGGCACTGGATTTGCCGTGGCTGGATGGTTTTGAGCGTTCTAAAAAGCCACGTCGTTTGCCGGTGGTGTTGACGCAGCTTGAGGTGCAAGCCTTGCTGCGAGAGGCGGCATCGGCACCGGAGCCAGTCGGGTTGATCATTAAATTATTGTACGGTACCGGCATGCGTTTGATGGAAGCGGTACGTTTGCGGATCAAGGATGTAGAGCTGGCGCGCAGGGAAATTATCGTGCGTGATGGCAAGGGCGGTAAAGACCGGATAACCATGTTGCCGGATAGTCTGGTGGAAGCGATGCGTTTGCAGCTTGCGTTGCGTCGCCAATGGCATGAACAGGATGTTGTGCTGGGCAAAGTGAATGTCTGGCTGCCGGATGCGCTGGCGGTCAAGTATCCGAATGCGGCAAAAGAGTGGGGCTGGCAATATGTGTTTGCCGCCAGAAATTATTCCATTGATCCGCGTAGTAAAGCAGAGCGCCGCCATCATGTCGAAGAAAAGCAGGTGCAACGCTATGTTAAAAAGGCGGCGTTGGCGGCGGGCATCGCCAAACCAACTTCGCCGCATACCCTGCGTCACAGCTTTGCCACCCATGTTTTACAAGCTGGTTACGATATTCGTACGGTGCAGGAATTACTGGGGCATAGCGATGTGGCGACAACGATGATCTACACCCATGTGCTGAACAAGGGTGGGCGTGGAGTGGTCAGTCCGCTGGATGCGTTGTGATTAATTGATGGGTTTAATTTCCCGTTCCGGCCAAGTACACAGGAGGGTAAGAAAAATGTCTACTTGGAGCTTTGAATTTCTAGAAGTGCCCTTTACTCCGAAAAGAGACTCAGCCACGTCAGGTTATGCGGCATAATTCTTCCTTTTTCATTTTGCTGTAATGAATGCTGCTCGACTAGCCTGGTATCCTGCACCCTCTGCCATCTCGCCGCGCGCCCGTGACTGGTTGCAGAACCGTGGCTCCCTTACGCGCCTGATTCAGCAGCGTTGCAGAAATTTCCGCGTCAAGCCGGTCTCTCAGTCACTGGCGACTGTATGTGGGGACGAGCTTGCGGTAATGGGTTTGCGTCGCAACGAGCTGGCGCTGGTGCGAGAGGTGTATCTGTATTGCGGCGACACGCCGGTGGTTTTTGCGCATTCAGTGGTAGCCAGGAAAAATCTTCGGGGCGTATGGCGTGGACTAAGCGGTCTCGGTAACAGGTCGCTGGGCACGGTGCTGTTTACCAACCCGGTGGTCAAACGTACCCCGCTGCGATTCAAGAAATTGAATTCGGGCCATCCGCTTTTTCGCCGCGCCTGCAGCGGATTGCCGGCAACGTCAGCGAGTCCGCCATCCAGCCTATGGGCGCGCCGTTCTCTATTTACTTTGCATGGACAGTCGATACTGGTTACCGAAGTATTTCTTCCTGCCATTCTGGATTTAGCCTAGTGACTTTTACGCAACGCCTCGGCCATTACCAGAAACTGATGCGGCTGGACAAGCCCATTGGCATTCTGCTGCTGTTGTGGCCAACGTTATGGGGTCTGTGGCTGGCGGCTGAGGGTTTTCCTGATATAACCATTCTGGTGATATTCGTGCTGGGTACGGTGCTGATGCGCTCCGCCGGTTGCGTGGTCAACGACTACGCTGACCGTAAAATCGACCCGCATGTCACGCGCACTAAAAACCGTCCGCTGGCGACCGGTGTCGTGAGCACCAAAGAGGCGCTGTTGCTGGCAGCGGGTTTGAGCTTATGCGCGTTTCTGCTGATACTGCCACTGAATCGGCTCACGCTCGGGTTGGCGGTGGTTGCGCTGTTCCTTGCCGCCAGTTATCCGTTTACCAAACGCTTCTTCGCAATGCCGCAAGCCTATCTTGGCGTCGCCTTTAGTTTTGGCATACCGATGGCATTTGCCGCGCAGACCGGTGAGCTGCCATTAATTGTTTGGCTGCTAATGGCAGCGAACCTGCTGTGGGTGATTGCTTACGATACCGAGTATGCGATGGTGGATAGAGTCGACGATCTCAAGATCGGCATCAAGACTTCTGCGATCACGTTCGGGCGTTTCGATGTGGCCGGGATCATGCTGTGCCATACGGTTTTTCTGGGTATCATGGCCGGCATAGGGCTGATGCAGAACCTGGGCGTCGCGTATTATGCTGGTCTGGTGGCTGCATCGGGTTTGATCGCATACCAGTATCGTCTGATTCATGAGCGTGATCCAGCCTGCTGTTTCAAGGCTTTTTTACACAATAACTGGGTGGGTGCGGTGGTATTTGCCGGCATTGCGCTTGATTACCTGATATAGACAACTTAATAGATGCCCCACCACGATGAAATATAAAGACCTGCGGGATTTTCTTGCGCAACTGGAAAGCCAGGGCGAACTAAAGCGTGTCACAACCGAGATTGACCCTTGTCTGGAGATGACCGAAATCTGCGACCGGGTGTTGAAGGCTGGTGGTCCTGCCATTCTGTTTGAGAATCCCAAGGGACACACCATCCCTGTTCTCGGAAATCTGTTCGGCACACCCAAGCGGGTAGCGATGGGCATGGGACAAGAGTCAGTGGCAGCATTGCGGGAAGTAGGTAAACTCCTGGCTTATCTGAAGGAGCCTGACCCACCCAAAGGCTTGAAAGACGCCTGGGATAAATTCCCGGTGCTGAAGCAAGTTCTCAACATGGCGCCCAAAGTAGTTTCGAGCGGGCCGTGCCAGGAAGTTGTGTGGGAAGGCAAGGATGTGGATCTCGGCAGGCTGCCGATCCAGACCTGCTGGCCGGGAGATGCCGGCCCGCTGATTACTTGGGGGTTGACTGTTACCCGGGGGCCGCACAAGACCCGGCAGAATCTGGGCGTTTATCGGCAACAAGTGATCGCACCCAACAAAATTATTATGCGTTGGCTGGCCCATCGCGGTGGTGCACTGGATTTTCGTGATTTTTGTCTCACCCATCCGGGGCAGCCTTATCCGCTGGCAGTAGCGCTGGGAGCTGACCCGGCAACCATACTTGGTGCGGTCACTCCAGTACCGGACAGTCTGAGTGAATACCAGTTTGCCGGTTTGCTGCGCGGGGCAAAAACTGAAATCATCAAGTGTCTGAGCCATGATCTGCAGGTTCCGGCAAGCGCAGAGATCATCCTGGAAGGATATATTCATCCCGGCGAAACGGCGCTTGAAGGTCCATTTGGCGATCACACCGGCTATTACAACGAGCAGGAGACCTTTCCAGTATTTACGATTGATCGTATCACCATGCGGCGCAACCCAATTTTTCACTCCACTTACACCGGCAAGCCGCCGGATGAGCCGGCAATACTCGGTGTAGCGCTGAACGAAGTATTCGTGCCCCTGTTGCAAAAACAGTTTCCTGAAATCGCCGATTTCTATTTGCCACCGGAAGGTTGTTCTTATCGCATGGCAGTGGTGAGCATGAAAAAACAGTATGCAGGCCATGCCAAGCGCGTGATGTTCGGCGTGTGGAGTTTTCTGCGCCAGTTCATGTACACCAAATTCATCATCGTCACCGATGATGACGTGAATATCCGTGACTGGAAGGAAGTCATCTGGGCCGTTACCACGCGCGTCGATCCTGCACGCGATACGCTGATCGTGGAAAACACGCCGATAGATTATCTTGATTTCGCCAGTCCGGTGTCTGGTCTGGGCGGGAAGATGGGTCTGGATGCCACTAACAAATGGCCGGGAGAAACCACCCGCGAATGGGGAACACCAATCGCGATGGATGCAGCAGTGAAAGCGCATGTCGACAAAATCTGGCAGGACTTGGGGCTTTGATTGCTCGCCACAGAAGGCGTGCTCGTTCGGAGAGTGGCTAGCTATAAAATAGACTTTTCAGGGACAGACCCATTTCGATCCGGTTTGAAAGTGAAACGAGGCATGAAGAATGAATGCCGCAGGTAACGCATACTCCCACGAGGATTTCCTTCGAGGCGAATAGGGATAGTGCGGCCAGGCGCGAGTGAGGATATCAATGAAGTATCATCCTAACCCGGCAGTTGACCGCTCATTTTTTAATTTAACGCCATAACACATAGCACATAGTAATTTTTTGCAGTATTTGGCCTTCACCTTTTGGGTGAATTTGCTACCGGGCAGATTGCACGGTTTTTGCGGCACATGGCTGCGTTGTAACTTCTTGGAATGGAACAACCATTCCGCGTCGTTGTGCCTTGCCCTGCACCCCAGAAACCGCACACTCTACCCCGTCCAGCTGCCGGGTTTAGGATCACTGATGAAATGTGATCGAAACAACTGGCAGCGCTCTGGAGAAAAATATTTCCCCCGGTTTACCTCCATTCTCCATTCCCTTGTATTGTGAGTTGTACCATCACAACAGTCGTGCCCCCCATTTGAAAAATAATTGAAAAAATGTTTGCATTATTTTTTCAATTGCCTAAACTAGGGCTTCATGTGTTCACACTATAACTAGTTAAAATTGATTTGGTCAGATACTAGATATAGTAGTCAGGTGACAAATACAGCACCCGGCTCAGATGACAAGAAACAAGAAAAAAGGATTCCGTTTTCAGTAAAAGTATGGACAGCATAAGGAGACCTCGACATGCAGCTTGTAGCAGACAGCACCAACCCAGCGCCCACACTCAGTTACGACTTTTCTTCAGCCACTAACTCTCAAGACTCGCGCTATGCCCAGTATAAAATAATTCGCCGCAATGGTTCGGTAGCTTCTTTCGAGCCAGGAAAAATTTCCATTGCCATGACCAAGGCATTTATCGCTGTAAATGGCGGTCAGGGTGCAGTTTCCGCCAGGGTGCGCGAAGTGGTGGGACGCTTGACCAATGATGTGATAAGTGCGTTGATACGCCATCAGCCAGAAGGCGGGACTTTCCATATTGAGAATATTCAGGATCAGGTGGAACTCGCGCTGATGCGTTCCGGCGAGCACGATGCAGCACGTTCCTACGTACTTTATCGCGAGAAGCGAGCGCTGGAGCGAGCGAAGCAGAAGGCGGAAACTGCGGCGGAAGCGCCAGCCAGCATTCTGCATGTGCTGGAGAATGGCCGTAGAACCCCGCTTGACACGGCACGATTGCTGGCGCTGATCGAATCTTCCTGTTTGGGTCTGGGCGAGACGGTGAATGGCACGCTGATACTTAAGGCCACATTGAAAGATCTGTACGATGGAGTGCCGGTGGAAGAGGTAAGAAAATCAGTCATTCTTTCGGCGCGCGCACTGATCGAAAAAGAGCCCGCCTACAGCTATGTGACTGCACGACTATTGCTGCATACCATCCGTTTCGAGGTGCTGGGTGAAGAAGTCATACAGCAGGAGATGGCGTCACGCTATATAGATTATTTTCCTGGTTTCATCAAACGCGGCATTGATGCCGAATTGCTGGACGGACGGATGGCGCAGTTTGACCTGTCCCGTTTGGCAAAAACACTGGATGCCACCCGCGATCTAAAATTTGGTTACCTTGGTCTGCAAACTTTGTATGATCGTTATTTCCTGCATGTGCAAGACCGGCGGATTGAGTTGCCGCAGGCATTCTTTATGCGCGTGGCGATGGGACTCGCGCTGAACGAAGTAGATCGCGAAGCGCGCGCAATTGAGTTCTATCACGTATTGTCGAACTTTGATTTCATGAGCTCTACCCCGACTCTATTTAATTCCGGCACTTGTCGTTCGCAGTTATCTTCGTGCTATCTGTCTACGGTGGCGGATAACCTTGATGGTATTTACGAAGCAATCAAAGAAAATGCACTGCTTGCCAAGTATGCCGGCGGGTTGGGTAATGACTGGACGCCGGTACGGGCGATGGGTTCGCACATCAAAGGTACTAATGGCAAATCGCAAGGTGTGGTGCCTTTTCTCAAAGTGGTGTCCGATACTGCGGTAGCGGTAAATCAGGGAGGCAAGCGCAAGGGTGCAGTTTGCTCCTACCTGGAATCATGGCATCTGGATATAGAGGAATTTCTGGAGCTACGCAAGAATACTGGCGATGACCGCCGTCGCACCCACGATATGAACACAGCCAACTGGGTTCCCGATTTATTCATGAAGCGGGTGATGGAAGGGGGCGAATGGACGTTGTTTTCTCCTTCTGATGTGCCTGACCTGCATGAAAAATTTGGCAAACCGTTTGAGCAGGCTTATCTTGCCTACGAGGAAAAGGCTACACGCGGCGAGTTGAGTTTGTACAAAAAGATTCCTGCGCAGCAGTTGTGGCGCAAGATGCTGAGCATGCTGTTCGAAACCGGGCACCCATGGATCACCTTCAAGGATCCGTGCAACATCCGCTCACCACAAAACCACGTCGGTGTAGTGCACAGCTCTAATCTCTGTACCGAGATCACCCTGAATACCGGCGAGGATGAAATTGCGGTATGCAATCTAGGTTCGATCAATCTGGCAGCGCATATCAACGATGGCAAGCTTGACACCGACAAGCTCAAGCGCACCATCAGCACCGCCATGCGTATGTTGGACAACGTAGTCGATATTAACTTCTACGCTGTTGCCAAAGCGCGTAACTCCAACCTCAAGCATCGTCCGGTGGGGTTGGGTATCATGGGTTTCCAGGATTGCCTGCATATGCTGCGCATTCCCTACGCCTCCGAGCAGGCGGTGGAGTTTGCTGACCGTTCAATGGAAACGGTAGCGTATCACGCCTACTGGGCTTCCACCGAGTTGGCCGAAGAGCGCGGTTGCTACGCCTCCTACCGTGGCAGTTTGTGGGATCGTGGGATCTTGCCCCAGGATACCCTTGATCTGCTGAGGGAAGAGCGCGGTGGTTATGTTGAAGTGGACACCTCGGCCACACTGGAATGGGACGCGCTGCGTAAACGTATCAAGCAGCACGGTATGCGTAATTCGAATTGCCTGGCGATTGCACCCACTGCAACCATTTCCAACATTATTGGTGTATCCGCCAGTATCGAGCCGACTTATCAAAATCTCTACGTCAAATCCAATTTGTCGGGAGAGTTCACTATTGCCAGCGAACGCCTGGTAAAAGATCTGAGAGAGCTTGGACTCTGGGACGAAGTGATGATCTCTGATCTCAAGTATTTTGACGGCGCTCTAAGCAAGATAGACCGGGCTCCGGCTGATATTCGCAGACTTTATGCCACTGCATTCGAGATTGAACCGCAGTGGTTGATCGAAGCAGCAGCGCGGCGGCAAAAATGGATTGATCAGGCGCAGTCACTCAATATTTATATGGCGGGTGTTTCCGGCAAGAGATTGGATGAAACCTATAAACTGGCGTGGTTACGTGGCCTGAAAACCACTTATTATTTACGTACGCTGGGGGCGACTTCAGCGGAAAAATCTACAGTTAATGTCGGAGTTTTGAACGCGGTACCCACAGATGGCGGTATGACTTTAGCAAGTGTGGTGTCGACAATGACCGAAATGAAATATTGTTCCATTGATGACCCCGAGTGTGAATCATGTCAGTGATTCGCGCGGTATCAGAAATAAAAGGAGAGGAAATATGCTGACATTTGAGAACGAACCAGTGCAATCTGGAATTTCACTGTTGCAGAGCATGTCGGGTAGTGCACAGTTATCACCCGTTCCCGGGCTGAGATTGCAAGCCGTCAGCGGCGTGACTGTTGTCGGAGGCGCCGAAACGAAAAGCAATAGAGATGATGAACACGTTGCCGTCGTAAGTTCCAATCGCCGCATATCGGTGGAAGATAAGCGCATCATCAATTGCAAGGCGGATGTTAACCAACTGGTGCCGTTCAAGTACAAGTGGGCATGGGAAAAATATCTTTCCGCTTGCGCCAACCACTGGATGCCGCAGGAAATCAATATGAGCCGTGACATTGCCCTCTGGAAAGATCCTAACGGACTTACCGAGGATGAACGCCGCCTGATCAAACGCAACCTGGGGTTCTTTGTCACAGCTGATTCGCTGGCTGCCAACAATATTGTACTCGGTACCTACCGTCACATTACCAATCCAGAATGCCGCCAATACCTTCTGCGCCAGGCATTTGAGGAGGCAATTCATACGCATGCCTATCAGTACATTGTCGAGTCACTGGGGCTGGACGAGGGCGAGATTTTCAATGCCTACCATGAGGTGGCATCGATTCGGGACAAGGACGAATTTCTGATTCCGTTTATTGACACACTTACCGACCCGCAATTCAAGACGGGCACGCTAGAGACTGATCAGAAGTTGTTGAGAAGCCTGATCGTATTTGCTTGCATCATGGAAGGATTGTTTTTTTACGTCGGTTTCACGCAAATCCTGACACTGGGGAGGCAGAATAAAATGACTGGCGCAGCAGAGCAGTACCAGTACATTTTGCGAGACGAGTCCATGCACTGTAATTTTGGTATTGATGTTATCAACCAGATCAAGATGGAAAACCCGCATCTCTGGACCAAAGAATTTCGCGACGAGATTAACGGATTGATGCAGAAGGCGGTCGAGCTGGAATACCGCTATGCTGAGGACACCATGCCGAGAGGCGTGCTGGGAATGAATGCACCCATGTTCAAAGAATATCTTCGCTACATTGCCAATCGTCGTTGCCAGCAGATTGGTCTGGATATTCTTTACCCGGGTGCCAACAATCCATTTCCATGGATGTCCGAGATGATTGACCTTAAGAAAGAGAAGAATTTTTTTGAAACCCGTGTCACAGAGTATCAAACCGGCGGCGCACTTAGCTGGGACTGAAAGGGCGTTGTGGGCACGCCAATCTGGATACCGAGATTTGTACAAGGATACGGCAAGCAGGACCAGAAAAATCCTGTTTGCATTAAAGGAACTACGGTTGGATTTTGGTGAATGCGGTTTCTTTTGCTTGTCCGCTACCCCAAAATTTTGCCAGTAGTGGTAGGCGTAGTAAATGTAAAAAGTTGTAACCCTATGTAACTTTAATCTGGAGGTTGAAATGGCAACTACCAAGAAACCCGCAGCCAAGAAAGCTGCTGCTCCGGCCAAGAAAGCTGCTCCGGCCAAAAAGGCTGCTGTTCCGGCCAAGAAAGCTGCCCCAGCTAAAAAGGCTGCTGCACCGGCCAAGAAAGCTGCTCCAGCC
>VFJL01000012.1 GCA_009886095.1 Nitrosomonadales bacterium
CTCATCGCCGATAGCGCCAATCACCGTGCGCTCGGTGCCACGCGAAATATTGGCGTCCAGGCCAAAGCTTCGAATTTTATTTACTACCGCGTCTACTTGTTCGTCAGTGACGCCGTTGTTCATGATAATGATCAAACTGATTCTCCGATTGCATGCTCAAGTGATTGCAGGAATTTCTGATTCTCCGATTCAAGGCCGATGGTGACTCGCAGATGTTCGGGCATTTCGTAAATGCTGATGGGACGCACGATCACACCCTGCTTCAGAAGGCTTTGATAAACCGCACCAGCGTTGCCGCCATTCACGCGAAAACTCAGAAAATTACCGTAGGATGGAATATATTCGATACCTAGCCGCCGCAGTCTGGTGGTAATCTGCATCATCCCTGCCCGGTTCAACGCATAGGAGCGCTTTACAAACTCTACATCTCCCAGCGCAGCCACCGCGCCCACCAGACCAATGCTATTAACGTTGAACGGCTGGCGCACCCGGTTCATTAGACCCGCCACATCCTCACGTGCCAGACCAAATCCCACACGTACACCCGCGAGACCGTAGGCTTTGGAAAAGGTGCGGGTGATAAGCAAATTGGGAAAGCGTTTCAGCCATGCGATACTGTCAGGCTTGGCAGTGTCCGGCAAATATTCGTTGTAGGCTTCATCCAGCACCACCAGCACATCCGGCGACACGCGCTGCAGAAAACGCAATAGATCATCTGTAGTCAACAGTGTACCGGTAGGATTATTGGGGTTGGCGATAAACACCACGCGTGTTTCAGGCATAACTGCATCCAGCATGCCATCAAGGTCATGGCCGTATTTCCTGGCGGGAACTGCAATGCCACTTGCGCCGACTGCCTGTGTCACCAGCGGATAAATGGCAAAGGCATGTTGCGAATAGACCGCCGATGCACCTGGTTTCAGGAATACCCTGGCTGCGAGTTCCAGCACATCGTTGGAGCCATTACCCAGCACGATCTGGTCGCTGCTCACCGCATAACGCTGTGACAACGCCGCCTTCAACTCAAAACCGCTTCCGTCCGGATAAAGTGCCACCTCATTTAATGCCTTGGTCATCGCTTCCAGCGCAAGTGGACTTGGTCCCAAGGGGTTCTCGTTAGATGCGAGTTTGACGATGGAATGCTCGTCCAGACCCATTTCTCGCGCCAATTCTGAAATTGGTTTACCTGGTTGATAGGGCGTGATGGCACGAATGTATTCCGGGGCAAGGTCGCAAATATTCATAAAGTTAAAATCTCGGATTCGTGCAGTCAGGCGGTCAGAATTGGGTCAAGCAGCAGGATAGGAACCGAGTATCTTCAAGAATGCAGCCTTCTCATGCAATTCTGTCAGCGCTTTCGCTACCCTCTCGTCTTGCTGGTGGCCTTCGATATCTACAAAAAATACATATTCCCACAGGCCTGTGCGGGAAGGACGGGATTCCAGGCGGCTCATGCTGACGCCATGTTGCGCCAGCGGTGCCAGTAGTTCATAGATCGCGCCAGGGCGATTCTTGACCGACATCGCCAGTGATGTTTTATCCTTGCCAGAGATGGCGATGTCCTGCGCACCGATCACCAGAAAACGCGTAGTGTTCTTTGGATCATCCTCGATATTCTCGGCACAAATGGAAAGCCCAAACACCTCTGCAGCCTTTTTGCCAGCTACTGCTGCGGCATTTTTATCTTCCGCCGCCAATCTGGCAGCATCGGCATTGCTCGCTGCGTTTACCCGCGCCACGCCCGATAAATGAGGTAGGTTAGCGTTCAACCACTCATGGCACTGTGCAAATGACTGGGGGTGTGAATAAATTTTATTGATGTGCGCAAGATCGTTATGCAGCGCCAGCAGAAACTGATGTACCGGCAACTGCACTTCGCCGCATACCCTTAATGGGGTTTGCAACAGCAAGTCCAGCGTTCTGCCGACTGCACCCTCAGTGGAGTTTTCCACCGGCACTACTCCATAACCCGCTGCACCCGATTCCACTTTACGAAATACGTCGTCTATCGAATCGCATGCCAGGGCCGTCACCATACTGCCAAAGCGTTTCAGCGCAGCTTCCTCGGAAAAGGTTCCACGCGGACCCAGGTATGCCACGGTCAAGGGTTGCTCCAAGGCACGACACAGCGACATGATTTCAGTAAATAATCGCGCGACTTGCTCGTCTGCCAGTGGGCCGGAATTCGCTTTACATAACCGCGCCAGCACTTGGGCCTCCCGCTCGGGGCGGTACGCCATGCCTTTCTTGAGCTGTCCAATTTGCCGTGCAAGATCAGCGCGCGCGCTTACCAACTTGAGCAGCTCGCTGTCTATCGTGTCTATCTGATCACGCGTTTGCTTGAGTTTATCGGTCATTGCAGGTGAAGTCATCTTGGCTGCAACTACTCGGCCAGTATTGGTAAGTAACGCACCATCAGTACGCCAGGAATCGCCGCAATCTCGTCTATTGTTTGTTGCGGTACCGGGCTGTCCACATCCACCAGGGTATAGGCCATCTCACCGCGCGATTTATTGGTCATATTGTGAATATTAAGTCCAGTTTTTGCCATAGTGGTAGAAATCTGCCCCAGGATATTAGGCACGTTGGAATTAGCGACTGCAACCCGGTAGGGTGACTCGCGTCCCATCGTCATATTGGGGAAATTGACGGTATTGGTGATGTTGCCATTTTCCAGATAATCCATCACCTGATCCACTACCATTATTGCGCAATTTTCTTCCGCCTCCCGGGTGGACGCACCCAAATGTGGCAGCATAATAACTGCCGCATGATGCTGGAATTTCTGGCTGGGAAAGTCACATACGTAATTTTTAATTGTGCCAGACTCAATCCCCATCAACACCGCATTCTCATCGACGATACCGTCACGGGAGAAATTCAGCAGAATCGCACCCTTCTTCATACTTTGCACGCGCTCCTGATTAATCAGGTAACGGGTCGCTTCCAGCAACGGCACATGCAAGGTAACGAAATCACTATTGCGCAACAGATCTTCGATGCTATGGGCCTTTTTCACTTCCGCTGACAGATTCCAGGCTGCCTCTATAGTAATCTCCGGGTCGTAGCCCATCACTCTCATTCCGAGCCGGATCGCCGCATCTGCTACTAACCTGCCTACCGCACCCAGACCAATGATACCGAGTGTGCGTCCCGGCAACTCTATCCCGGCAAACTGCTTCTTGCCCTCTTCCGCGAGTTTGTGCAAAGTAGCAGCGTCGCCCTGTAGGCCTTCGGTGAAACGAATTGCGGAAACCAGATTGCGTGATGCCATCAATATGCCTGCCAGCACCAGTTCTTTTACTGCATTGGCATTGGCACCGGGCGCATTGAACACCGGCACACCGCGCAGATTCATGTCCTTTACCGGAATATTATTGGTGCCAGCGCCTGCCCGGCCTATCGCCTTGACACTTGCCGGAATATCCATTTTCAGCATGTTGTGCGACCGCACCAGGATTGCATCTGGTTCGACAATGTCTTTGCCTGCCACGTAATGGCTGGCAACAAAACGCTTCAAACCCAGCGGTGAAATCTGATCAAGTGTGAATATTTGAAAAACCTTGTGTGCGCGCTCAGGCATGGTTACTTGCAAACTCCTTCATAAATTTAACCAGCGCAGCCACCCCTTCAATCGGCATGGCGTTGTATATTGAAGCGCGCATCCCACCCACTGAACGATGACCCTTTAGCTGTATCAAACCACGTGCCTGCGCCTGTTGCAGAAACACTCCATCCAACGCAGCATCCTTCAGTGTAAAAGGCACATTCATCCGCGAACGATCAGACTCAGCCACCGGGCAGTGATAAAAATCAGTAGCAGCGAATAGGTCATACAACAGACCGGCCTTGGCTATATTGATCTTTTCCATCGCCACCAATCCGCCATTCCTCTTCAGCCACTCCAATACCAGACCCATGATGTACATGGCGTAAGTTGGCGGAGTGTTATACATGGAGTCATTATCGGCGTGGATTTTGTAGTCGAACATGGTTGGCGTACCAGGTACGACTGTTCCCAGCAAATCCTCGCGCACTATGACTATGGTTAACCCTGCCGGACCCATATTTTTCTGCGCTCCAGCATAAATTAGTCCAAACCGGGTCACGTCCAGCGGGCGCGACAATATGCTGGAAGACATGTCCGCCACCAGCGGCACATTGCCGTTCACGAGCGACAAATCTGGCACCCAGTTGAATTCCACTCCACCGATAGTCTCATTAGGCGTGTAATGCACATACGCCGCAGCCGGATCGAGCATCCATTTGTCCTGTGCTGGCGCATAGGTGAAATTCGTATCCTCGGATGAAGCCGAAATATTTACCGCACAGTATTTCTTCGCTTCCTTGATGGCTTTTTTGGACCACTCACCGGTGTTGACATAATCAGCGCTTTTTTTGCCGCGTAACAGATTCATCGGTACCATGGCAAACTGACTGGAAGCACCGCCTGACAGGAACAGCACCTTGTAATTATCCGGAATACCCGCCAGTTCGCGCAAATCAGCTTCAACTTTTGCGGCAATGGACATAAACTCCTTGCCGCGATGACTCATCTCCATCACCGACATGCCGCTGCCGTGCCAGTCGAGCATTTCGTCGCGCGCCTGCTGCAGCACTTCCGCCGGCAATATTGCAGGGCCCGCGCTGAAATTAAATATATGTTCCATTCCTTACTCTTGCACTCCCCTGCGATTCAATCGCTATTCTCCGTCGGTCTCAACCACTCTCTCCAGTCCAGCGAGCTTCTCACCTTTATCCAGATTAATCAGAGTCACTCCCTGGGTGGAGCGGCTCATTTCGCGAACTTCCTTGACACGAGTACGAATCAAGACACCGCCGGTGGTGATCAGCATGATTTCATCATCCTGCCTGACCAGTCTCGCCGCTACTACTTTGCCGTTGCGCACACTAGTCTTGATCGCAATCATGCCCTGGGTACCGCGACCATGACGGGTATATTCGCTTATCGGCGTACGCTTGCCGAAGCCGTTTTCGGTCGCGGTCAACACCGCCAGTTCCTCACTTTCAGCCACCAATAGAGAAATAACCTTCTGTCCCTTGCCCAGTTTCATGCCACGCACCCCACGTGCGCCACGTCCCATTGGCCGTACGTCATTCTCATCGAAACGTACCGCCTTGCCCGCGTCGGAGAACAGCATCACATCGTGTTTACCTTCGGTTAGCGCGACACCAATCAGATAATCATCTTCGTCCAGACCCACTGCGATAATGCCGCTGGCACGTGGTCGCGAGAACTCGGACAGCTGCGTCTTCTTCACGGTACCAAAGGAAGTAGCCATGAATATATAGCGATTCTCGTCAAATGCTTTTACCGGCAGAATGGCATTGATCTTCTCACCCTGCTCCAATTGCACCAGGTTGACGATGGGTTTGCCGCGCGCAGAGCGGCCACCCTGCGGCACCGAATAAACCTTGATCCAGTAAACCCGCCCACGACTGGAGAAACACAGAATGTAATCGTGCGTATTGGCGATGAATAAATTGTCGATGAAGTCGTCTTCTTTGGTGCCCGTCGCCTGTTTTCCACGCCCACCGCGTTTTTGAGCCTGATAATCATCTAGCGGCTGTGACTTGATGTAGCCACTGTGTGACAGCGTTACGACCATATCTGCCGGCGCGATCAGATCTTCCATACTCAAATCCTGAGTGCTGATCACGATTTCACTGCGGCGTTTGTCGCCAAACTGCTGTTTGATGGCGACGAGTTCCTCGGTGATAATTATAGTAATCCGCTCCGGACTGGCGAGAATCTCAAGAAAGTTGGCAATCCTATCCATCACTTCCTTGTACTCGCTGACAATCTTATCCTGCTCTAACCCGGTCAATCGCTGCAAGCGTAATTCCAAAATTGCCTGCGCCTGCGCGTCGGACAGACGGTAGCCTTTTTCAGATAAGCCGAATTCCGGTGCCAATCCGTCCGGACGGAATCCCCTAGCATCAATCATGGCACGTGCGAGCATTTCCTCCACCAGCTTTGAGCGCCACACCCTTGCCATCAGCGTGTCCTTGGCCATCGCGGGGGTTGGCGCCGCCTTAATCATGGCGATTACATCATCCACGTTGGATAGCGCTACCGCCAGACCTTCCAGCAAATGGCCGCGTTCACGTGCCTTCTTCAGCTCAAATACCGTACGCCGGGTCACCACTTCACGCCGGTGGCGCAGAAATGCACTTAGCATCTGCTTTAAATTCAGCAGGCGCGGCTGTCCATCCAGCAAAGCCACCATATTCATGCCAAAGGTGTCCTGCATCTGCGTTTCTTTATACAGATTGTTCAGCACCACCTCAGCCACTTCTCCGCGTTTCAGCTCAATTACCACGCGCATACCGGATTTGTCCGATTCATCGCGCAAATCGGAAATACCCTCAATCTTCTTGTCACGAACCAGTTCACCGATACGGATCAGCAAATTGGCCTTGTTTACCTGATATGGCAATTCGTCAATAATAATGCTCTGGCGACTGCCTTTTTCCATGTCTTCGAAATGTGTGCGGGCGCGCATCACCACACGGCCACGTCCGGTATGGTAACCCTCTCTCACTCCGGCAATACCGTAGATGATGCCGGCAGTTGGAAAATCCGGCGCCGGAATAATTTCAATCAATTCGTCTATGCTGGTTTCTGGGTTTTTCAGCAAAACGAGACAGGCTTCCACTACTTCATTCAGATTATGCGGTGGGATATTCGTCGCCATACCGACTGCGATGCCGGAAGAGCCGTTGATGAGTAGGTTAGGGATTTTTGCCGGCAGAATCAGTGGCTCTCTTTCTGAGCCATCGTAGTTCGGGCCAAAATCCACTGTTTCCTTGTCAAGGTCTGCCAGCAACTCATGAGCGATGCGCGACATGCGAATTTCGGTATAACGCATTGCCGCCGCATTATCACCGTCTACCGAACCGAAGTTACCCTGACCGTCCACCAACATGTAACGCAACGAAAAATTCTGCGCCATGCGCACGATAGTGTCATATACCGCAGTATCCCCGTGGGGGTGATATTTACCGATTACATCACCGACGATACGTGCAGATTTCTTGTAAGGACGATTCCAGTCGTTGGAGAGTTCATGCATGGCGAACAGCGCCCGTCGGTGCACCGGTTTCAGACCGTCACGCACATCCGGCAATGCCCGCCCCACAATCACGCTCATAGCATAATCAAGATAGGAACGGCGCATTTCCTCTTCAAGACTAATCGGTAGAGTTTCTTTTGCGAATTGATCCATTAGTATATTTTTCTATCAGAGACAATACGTTATTGCGAGAATTTTGCCGCAGATGGCAATAAATAAGGCCTTCAATTCTAACATGCCCACCCTAGTGGCGTCACTCGGATATTCTCGCCTGATTGAGCCGTCTATGATGATACGGGCTGCATAGGCGTGAATTTCTAAAAAGATAATTAGAATATCGGCATTCCATATGGTTATGTGCTATACAATACTAGTCGCATTAGTAGGATGCATTAGTAGGATGTATTTTTGCCCGTATGTAGTATGTACTTAGGCAAAAGATGGTTCGACTTTAATTAAATTTTTCTAAAAAGGAGCATTACCATGAAAATTGCATTGACCAAAAAACTCCTGTCCGGAGTAGTTGCTCTGCCGTTACTTTTTTCCGGAGCCGCCATGGCTCAAGTAAATAAATCAGAAGCCTACGTGGTTGATGACCGTGGTGTAGTCGCCCGGAATTCCGCCAACCTGGGCAACTTATGCTGGCACACCATCGATTGGACGCCCGCCAAAGCGACTTATGAATGCGAGCCTGACCTGGTACCCAAAAAAGTAGCTGCAGCACCAGCGCGTGCACCTGCCCCGGTAGCGGCTCCAGCGCCAGCACCTGCGCCAGCGCCAGCACCGATGCCCTCAAAAATGCATTTCTCCGCCGATGAATTGTTCGATTTCGATAAAGCCATACTGAAACATAGTCCATCGCGGGATCAGCTGGAGGAATTTGCGGCCAGACTGAAGATTCTCAGTTATGATTCGGTTAATGTCATCGGTTACACTGATCGCATTGGTTCCGAAGAATACAACAAGCGCCTCTCTTTGCGTCGTGCTGAAGCGGTCAAAAGCCATCTGGTAACCCATGGTGTACCCGCTGGAAAAATTCGGGTTGACGGCAGAGGCAAGGCCGATCCGGTAACCGGAAGCAAGTGTAAAGTCGGCAAGCAAACCAAAGCATTGATCGCATGCCTGCAACCTGATCGCCGCGTTATAGTCGAAGTGGACGGCACGCGCGCAACAAAATAATCTGATCTGAAAAGAACAGAGGATTAAAGCCCTGCCACTGTGCAGGGCTTTTTTTCAACCAAATCTCTACGACAAATGATTCGCCCCATAAAGTCGACACATTGCCGGAAGCTCAACCGAATAGTTCAGATGCATATAAAACGATACGTTATACAGCAACGTGCTATATTGATAGGCCATTTTATGGCAGCTCAACTTTTGAATTGAAGGACACGTCTAAAAATTCAAAGTTCTAAACAAGACGAGGCGGAAACAGGAAATGTAGATGCAGCATATGACCGATATGCAAGAAAACATTTTTTGTAAGTTTAGAGGTGCCCTGAAGTTTTTCTGCGAAGGAGCAATTAGCATGAAAAGCATTTTCACCCAAAAACTCCTGTTTGGAGTGGCTGTTCTGCCAATATTTTTTTCCGGGGTCACCATAGCTCAAGTAATAAAACCGGAAGCCTATGTGGTAGACGGTCGCGCTGTGCCCGCCAGGAATTCCACCAACCTATGCTGGCACACCAACTATTGGACACCCGCTCAAGCGATTTACGAATGCGAGCCTGATCTGGTGATAAGGCCCGCGAAGACAGCCAAGGCAGCTGCCTCTGCTGCAGTCGCTGCGGTCGCAGCAGCTGTCAGAACCTCACCGGAAAAATTAATTCTTTCCGCTGACACTTTATTCGATTTTGACGAGTCTGTGCTGAAACCCGAAGGCATGCAGGCACTGAATGATCTCATCAGCAACCTGGCCGGGATCAAATACGATTTGATCATCGCGGTCGGTTACGCGGACCGCATCGGCACCGAAGAATACAATAAAGGACTCTCAGTGCGTCGCGCTGAAGCAGTCAAGAACTACCTGGTGGCGAATAAAGGAACAGATCCCAGTAACATTTTTACGGACGGCAAAGGCGAAGCCAGCCCAATTACTGGAGATACCTGTAAAGGCGATAAGAAAACCAAGGCTCTGATCGACTGCCTGCAACCCGATCGTCGAGTCGAAATTGAAGTAGCTGGAACACGGGAAGCAAAATAAATCCAATCCGGGTAGAGTAAGATATAAAAGCCTTGCTATTGTGCAGGGCTTTTTTTTGCCACGTTTATAAGACAAATGACTCACCCCATAAAAATCGATACATTGCTTACAGCCCGCTGGATCATTCCAGTGGAACCCGCGGGGATGCTATTGCACGATCACGCCATCGCGATTGATCAAGGTGTGATCCAGGCAATTTTACCGAATGCTGAAGCACAATCACGGTTTGCCCCATGTGAACGAATAGTTCTAGATAATCATGTGTTAATCCCCGGTCTGGTCAATCTGCATACCCATGCAGCCATGTCACTAATGCGGGGGCTGGCAGATGATCTGCCATTGATGGAGTGGCTCAACCAGCGTATCTGGCCAGTCGAAGCCCAACATGTGAACGCAGATTTCGTTCTGAATGGAACCCGGTTGGCCTGTGCCGAGATGCTGAAAGGCGGCATCACCTGTTTCAACGATATGTATTTTTTTCCGGAGGCGTCAGCTCAAGCTGCGCTGACCGCCGGGATGCGCGCTGCCATCGGCATGATCGTGATTAATTTTCGTACCACCTATGCCAGCGACGCTGATGATTACCTGGCAAAGGGCCTGGCACTTCGCGACGGCTACCGCCATCACCCGCTGTTGTCGTTCTGTCTTGCGCCACATGCACCTTACAGTGTGACTGATAAAACTTTTATCAGCATCCTCACCTATGCCGAACAGCTGGATCTGCCTGTACACATACACTTGCATGAAACTGATGACGAAATAAAACGTAACATGGAAACCACTGGTTTACGCCCGATCGAACGTTTATATAAGCTCGGCCTACTCGGTCCCAACCTGATCGCTGTACACATGGTGCATCTCACCAACGAAGAGATTCAATTGATGGGCCAACAGAATTGTAGCGTGGCGCACTGCCCTTCTTCCAACTTAAAACTCGCCAGCGGGTTTGCCCCCATTGCCGCACTGTTAAATCGAGGCGTCAACATTGGCATCGGAACCGACAGTGCCGCCAGCAATAACCGCCTTGATATGTTCGAGGAAATGCGTTTAGCCGCACTACTTGCCAAAGCTCAAAGTGGCAGGGCGGACATGCTACCTGCGCATCAGGCGCTGCAAATGGCAACAATCAATGGTGCCAAAGCCTTGGGGTTGGGTGATATCACCGGCTCCCTGGTTGCGGGCAAGGCAGCCGATATTACCGCCGTAGATTTTTCCAGCCTCGAACTCTCACCCTGCTATGATCCTGTTTCGCACCTCGTTTATGCTGCCGGACGTAACCATGTGAGCCATGTTTGGGTAAATGGTAAAATGCTGCTGAACAATGGCAAACTCACTACCCTGGATGAACATGAACTGTTGCACCGGGCAGCATACTGGCGAGAACGGATTGGGGTGATGCATGAAAGGTAAAGGAATGAAAAATGGCAGCGTAAATGTTGACCCACTGGAGCTGGAGAAATTCAGTCAATTGGCACATCGCTGGTGGGACCCAAACAGCGAATTCAAACCACTGCATGAAATCAATCCACTGCGGCTGGATTACATCGGACGGCTTGCTGGCCTGGAAGAAAAAGCCATACTTGACGTTGGCTGCGGGGGCGGCATCCTGTCGGAAAGCATGGCTGTGCGTGGTGCTAAAGTTACCGGCATCGACTTGGGCGACAAACCACTGAAAGTAGCAAAACTACATCTATTGGAAACTGGCAACCAAGTGGAGTACCGCAAGATTGCAGTAGAAAATCTTGCCGAAGAACAACCCGGTCATTACGACATCGTCACTTGCATGGAAATGCTGGAGCACGTGCCCGATCCGGCAAGCATCGTGCAGGCTTGCGCCAAACTGGTGAAACCCGGCGGATGGGTTTTCTTCTCCACTCTCAATCGCAATCCGAAATCGTACCTGTTCGCCGTGATTGGTGCAGAATATGTACTGAATCTGCTGCCACGCGGTACGCACGATTACATCAAATTTATCAAACCGTCAGAACTCGCACGCATGGCCCGCAATGCCGGACTGGATATAGAAGAGATCACCGGCATGGTCTACAATCCAATAACTAAAATCTACGCATTAGCGCCTGATTCGAGCGTGAACTACATTATGGTGTGCCGCGCTTAATCCTTAATCTGGGTATTTCACACCTCTCAATGATCAAAGCCGTCTTTTTCGACCTCGACGGTACTCTTGCTGACACCGCCCCCGATCTGGGTCATGCCCTCAACCGGCAACGCAGCGTACGCGGGTTATCGGCCCTGCCGCTAGAACTCATCCGTATTGAAGCCTCGGCTGGTGCGCGCGGCCTATTGAACCTGGGATTCAACCTCGGACCAGATGATCCCGTCTATCAGGCCATGCGTGACGAATTTCTGGATTTTTACGCCGCACGCCTGTGCCACGACACCCGTTTGTTTCCAGGCGTGACCGAACTGCTTGATCAGCTTGATGCGCGCGGCTTACCTTGGGGCATCGTCACCAACAAGCCTGCGCGTTTTACCGAGCCGCTGATGCAACAGCTAGGCCTGAGCAAGCGCGCCGCATGCATTATCAGCGGCGGCGACACTACCCACTCCAAACCACACCCCGAACCGCTGCTGGCGGCGAGTCGCGCATTGGCTGTCGCACCCGCCGAATGTATCTATCTGGGTGATGACATACGCGATGTAGAAGCCAGCCTGGCTGCGGGGATGGAACCAGTCATCGCCAGATACGGCTATCTTGGCAACAGCCATCCACCTGAATCCTGGGGTGCCAGATATCTCATCGATCATCCGCAAGATCTGCTCGGTTATATTTAGACCGCCGTTCAGATTCTGTTAGAATCTGAACGGCGGTAGTTGAACTTTTCCGGTTCACTATCGTCTTATGGTTGTTATTCCAATTCTAGTTCGAAAGTGAAACGAGGCGATGACGAGCGAACGCCGCAGACAGTACGAATAGTACGGCAAGGCGTAAGTAAGGAAATCAACGAAGTGTCACTAATGAAATGGAAATGGAATTACATAGAATGCCGGGGGCGACCTGGCTTCGACGTGGGTTGCAAAGCAGCGCAGGGCATACCGAGGACCAGTCACCTCGTAAATACATCTGGAAAAGCAATAGTCGCAAACGACGAACGTTACGCTCTAGCCGCTTAAATCCGGCTGGACTCTGCACCGGTGGGCCTCAACGCCGGGTCTGGCAACAGGCAGCAGAGCCATTAACGAGGATCGCGCTCCGTAGGGTCGCTTTACAGAGCGTTAAACAATAGGTGGCTCGCCTGTCATCAGCCCGCCAGTTGGCGGATGCCAGGTTAAACTAAATAACATGGCTAAGTATGTAGAACTGACTGTAGAGGGCTTGCGGACGCGGGTTCGATTCCCGCCGCCTCCACCAATAAGAAGTACAGCAACATCCAACAGCGCCCACAAGGCGCTGTTTTTCTTTGTGCAGCGCCTATTCACTGTCCATTTATGTCTTGCACAATCCGATAACAGCCGGGCATAATGGGGGTACTTAAGGGGGTATTCCTTCAAATTGAACCGGGAGATTTTATATGTCTGGGGGTATCGGCAGAAAGCTTACAGATAAAGCCATCAAGGCGTTTGTGGCAAAGGCACAGCGTAGCAAGAAGCTCCCGGATGGGGGTGGTCTGCATCTTTTCATTACCCCTGCTGGGGGTACTACCTGGCGCATCAAATACCGGATAGACGGCAAGGAGAAAATCTACTCCATCGGTGCCTACCCTGCCGTTTCCTTGGCAGCAGCACGTGTAGAACTGACCGAGGTCAAAGCACTTCTTCGAGAAAATAAAGATCCAGTCACTGAGCGGCGTATTAACCGGGCGGGAACCAACGCGGCGAGTGACGACACGTTTTCCGTTGTCGCAGGCGTATGGTTGACTATGAAAAAGAAAGAATGGAGCGCAGGCCATTACACCAAATCATCGCGAGCATTCGAGCGCGACATCTACCCTGCAATTGGCAAACTGCCTATCGCGAGCATCACTCCTGCTATCGTGGCAAAAGCTATTGAAGACATCCACAAACGCGATGTGCTCGAAACCGCTACCCGTATCCTCCAGCACCTTAATGGTGTTTTTCGCTACGCCCAGGCTAAGGGGCTATGCCGCGACAATCCCGCCCTAGCTGCCCGTGAGATACTACCTCGGAAGAAGGACACCGGACGGATGCCTGCCCTGCTAGACTATTCCTCGCTGGGCGACATTCTGCGCCGCGCAGATATGGCCAAAATTTCCCCCTCTGTACGCATGGCGCATCGCCTATGCGCGTTCACGGCGATGCGGATCGGCAACATCGTTGACGCCGAGTGGAAGGAGTTTCACCTTGACGAAGACCAACCCATTTGGGTCATTCCACGCGCAAAAATGAAAATCACTTCCCGCCCCATTGACCACCGCGTTCCTCTGAGTCCAGAAATTGCCGATGAGTTGCGCCGGTGGAAGAGTATGTCTGGCAACAAGGGCTATGTGTTCCCCTCCCCCGCTGGCGGCAAACACATCGGACGTGAATCCATCGAGAAGGTGTATCGCGTTACCTTGGGGCTTAATGGAAAGCATTCGCCCCACGGTTGGCGCAGCTCATTTTCCACTCTGGCGCGCGACAACGGTACCGCCCGCGATGTGGTAGAACTTGCTCTTGACCATGTCCACGACAACGAGGTTGCGCGCGCCTATGACCGTGGTGAGCGGTTTGATGAGCGGGTCAAGCTGTTCCAATGGTGGGGAGCACAACTTGCCGCCGCCCAGCGCGGGGCAACGATTATCCCGTTAAAGACCAAAGTGGCGTGATGAGTTACTGCATGAGTCAAGTAAGCAGCGTGCAGTGTGCTCTCAGCACTACTCTTTCTCGAACCCCTGACTCGTAAACTTCAGCGTTCGACTGTTCTCGGTCACCGTGCGCACGACATGATCCGGTACCCGCCGCCCCACCAATCTGACGGTTTCCAGAAACCACCTGAAACCAATGCAGCCAAGCCGATTTCATCGGTTTGGCTGTTTCTTTTTCAAACAGCAAATTTGTCCTGAATGGGTTATTCTGCCCTCGTTTAGTCACAGCCTTTGTTGGCCGCCCCCCCACTAAAAACAGATCAATCGTGGCGCACACAGCCGGGTACTTGTATATCGACGTGTCTCCTTCAGTCGGTAGCCTGTGCACGTAGCGCCTCGTAAAGGCCGGCGTTGTTGAGCAAAATATTCTTGATGCCGCGTTTGACTGCTGGAGAATTGAGCGCCTGCGTGCTCATCAGCACGTGAGCATCCATTGTACTCATGATGGCATCGTCGAGTTCACGATCAAGGTCAGGTGAATTATCGAATTGCGCCTTTGAGTTGTTGGTCGCTTGCTGCACCAGCTTTGCCGACTCCAACAGCTTGCCCTTGATGACGTTGTTCACATAGACCAGTTTATCCTGATCGGTGAGTTCGCCGTCAAAGAGGGTGTTCACTTTTTCGATGATCTCGGCCATATA
>VFJL01000081.1 GCA_009886095.1 Nitrosomonadales bacterium
ACCTAGAAAAGTACTAGGATTTAGATCGGCGCATGAGGTATTCTTCGGGGTGGAAATAAGCTACACCAAACAACCATTGGTTGTTGCACTTCGAACTTGAATCCACGTCGTAAAAAGTAACCGCTGCATCAAAATTATTGGTGCCGAGCGTAACATGAGTAAAAATTGCCATTGTAGTCTCCGTTATTTAGATGTTGTTCGGTCTAACTTATTCATTTTTATTGGTAGAGACTTGTAGCAAAGCGCAAAACAATCTTCCAACTATAGGCAACCAGCCTAAGTTTTTAGGTATGCCTTTGGGTGTGTTGCAATAATAAATGTTCTGCAAGTGCTGCAAGTGCTATGTTATTGGCGGAAGCGGTGAGATTCGAACTCACGGTAGAGTTGCCCCTACGGCAGTTTTCAAGACTGCTGCCTTAAACCGCTCGGCCACGCTTCCTTTCGTGCTACTTTATTCTATGGCAGTTTTTGCTCTGGCATTACTGGCTGCATGCATGGGTTGACGCATGCACAAGACTGCTGCCTTAAATCGCTCGGCCACATCTCCCTGTAAATTAGCCCAGAATAATACCTTTTTGGGGCTGGCTTTACCAGCAATCTGCCGATACCCTATTATTTAGATTGCAACTTTTTACTAATATGCGTAGTCTTATGCATTGTACAGTTCGTCAACCAAGGAGGCATGATGCAACCTGAACTAAGATATTCGAACCAGACTGCAGCTAGTGGGCTTGCAGGTGCGCGCAATAAAGTTCTGCGCAATACCTATGGGATGCTGGGCTTGACCATGATACCGACGGTGATCGGTGCGATGATCGGGATGAATACTAATTTTTCTTTTCTCGCCCAGTCTCCGATCATGGGGCCGTTGGTGATGTTGGCGGTGATGATTGGCCTGATGTTTGGCGTCAGCGCTACCCGCAACAGCATTATGGGGATCGTCCTGCTGTTCTTGTTTACTTTCGTTGCTGGCTGGTGGCTTGGGCCGATGCTGCAATATGCGCTCAACTTCAGGAACGGCGCACAACTGGTAGGTGTCGCTGCTGCCGGAACTGGCGCTATCTTCCTCACTTTGGCCACAATTGCCACCGTAACCCGCAAAGATTTCGGCTTCATGGGTAACTTCCTGTTCGTGGGATTGGTGTTGCTGATGCTCGCTTCAGTTGCTAACTTGTTCTTCGCCATGCCAGCCGCCTCACTCGCCATCTCAGGAGTAGCTGTGCTGCTGTTCTCCGGCTTCATCTTGTTTGACGTTAGCCGCATCGTCAACGGTGGCGAAACCAACTATGTCATGGCAACGATGGGCATTTATCTTAGCATCTACAATCTGTTCATGAGCCTGCTGCATCTACTGCTGGCATTCTCGGGTGAGAAAGACTGACGATCTAAATTTTTCAGTTACAAAAGGGCGGCTGGCAACAGCCGCCCTTTTTCATTCCAAGGTGCCTCAAAAAGTCCAAGTTTTGTCACAATACTTCGTTACTTACAAAAAGAATCACTCTCCAGTTTAGAGTTGCTCAAACAACGCGATCGATTCGACATGCGTAGTGTGCGGAAACATATTCACCACCCCTGCAGCCTTCAAGCGATAACCCTTAGCATGCACCAGCACCGCCGCATCACGCGCCAAAGTAGCGGGGTTGCAGGAAATATAAACAATGCGCTTAGGTGCTGCCTGCCCCTCAGTAAGTGAATTGACTGCGGCAAGCGCGCCATCACGCGGCGGGTCAATCAGCATTTTGTCAAAATGCCCCTGCCTTTGCAGCCACGCTTCGTTGGCTTCGAACAGATTGGTCTCAATGAAATCGGTATTAACTGAAAGTCTGTTGCGCTGTGCATTTTCTGTGGCGCGCCGCACCATGGCTGCACTACCTTCGTAGCCCACCACTTGTGCCCCACTCCGCGCAATCGGTAAGGTGAAATTTCCCAATCCGCAGAAAAAATCAGCGATGCGCTCCCTTGGTTGCGGGTCAAGCAAGCTCAGCGCACGCCGTACCAGTATCCGGTTCATCGCGGGGTTGACCTGGGTAAATTCGGTGGGATGAAACGGCATGACAATATCAAATTCCGGCAGTGTGTAATTCAGTTCCGCTGCCTCTATCGGGCAAAATGGATAGGCCGTCTCGGGCCCTTTTGGCTGCAGAAAAAACTGGATAGAATGTTGTGTGGAGAAAGCTCTGAGCAAGGTTTCATCCTGTGCGCTAAGGGGATCCATGATACGCAACACCAGCACGTCCACGTCCTCTCCCAGCGATATCTCTATCTGCGGCACCCGGTCACGGATCGACAGGCTGCCGATCAATTCCCGCAGCGGCATGATCAGTGCAGAAATGCGCGGGGGCATGATTTCACATGACTGCATGTCGGCAACAAAACTGCTGCGCTTTTCGTGAAAGCCCACCAACACTCCGCCTTTCTTGGCGACGTAGCGCACCGACAGTCGTGCCCGATAACGATAACCCCAGGCGGCCCCATATACGGCAGGCAGGATCAGTTCTGGCTCTACCTTGCCGATGTGCTTAAAGTCACCTTCCAGGATGCGCTGTTTCGCTGCGACTTGGGCACGGGTATCCATGTGTTGCAGACTGCATCCGCCGCACACACCGAAGTATCTACAGCGCGGGGTCACCCGCAACGATCCCGGCTTGAGAATCTTCTCCACCTGCGCCAGCTCGAAATTCGATTTCTTGCGGTATGGGCTATAGGTGACCACTTCGCCCGGTAACGCACCCGTAATAAAGATGGCCTTGCCTTCGGCATGAGCAACGCCACGGCCTTCTTGATCGAGAGATTCAATGGTGACAGGAGCGATCATCTTGTAGCAAGCAGGGAGAAGCTGTAATCGAAGGGGATGGGCAAACGCACCCGGTTACTGCCACTGACCGAGAAATTCCTGCCAGTGGGATTCGGCTGATCTTCCCAGGGTGGCACGCACTAACTCGCATTCGTGTTGATGTTGTTCGTTGCTCAATACGCCACGCATCAACTGGAAACGCAAATATACCAAATAGGTATTCACCACATCGGTTTCACAATAATTGCGGATGGCTGCAATCTCGCCATTCTGGAACGCGCCCCACACCTGCGAACCATCCATTCCAAGCTTGCCGGGAAAGCCCATCAGTCTGGCCAGATCATTCAGCGGCGCATTGGCGCGCGGCTGATACAGTGCGAGAAGATCCATCAAATCAAGGTGGCGGGTATGGTAGCGACTGAGGTAATTATTCCATTTAAATTCCCGGTCATCTTCGCCCATTTCCCAGTAATGGCGTGCCTGGATGCCGTGCACCAGGCTGCGGTAATGCAGCACCGGCAGATCGAAGCCGCCTCCATTCCATGAAACCAGTTGGGGCGTATATTTATCGATGCCTTCAAAAAAACGTCGAATAAGCTCTGCTTCGGCGTCCTCCTCAGTTCCCAGCGACCAAACGCGAAAATCGTTCTTGTCGCGTAGTGCGCACGAAATCGCCACTACCCTGTGCAGGTGTAGCGGCAAAAAATCATTGCCGACAGCCTGACGACGCGATTGAAACGCCATCTCGGCAACATCAGCTGCGGCCAATTCCGCTCCGAGATCATTAAGCTTGCGCAGCCCCTCGATATCAGGCACGGTCTCAATATCAAATACCAAAATCGGCATCATGCATTTTCCTCTATTAGCCGTGTTATTTGCTGGCTCATGCGTTCTGCTGTCTTCATGTGGAGAAAACTCCGGTAGATAAATAACGGTCGCCACGGTCGCAAACGATGAAAACGATCACTGCATTTTCCACTTCGGCGGAAATATTGAGCGCCACCGCTAGTGCGCCACCAGATGAAATTCCGGCAAAGATCCCCTCTTCACGCGCCATTCTCCGGGTCAAATTCTCAGCTTCAGTCTGCGACACCAGCATGATGCGATCCACCTGCCGCTCATCGTATATTTTCGGCAGATAAGCTTGCGGCCACTTGCGGATACCAGGAATCTGGGCACCTTCCTCCGGTTGCACACCGATGATCTGAATCGCCGGATTTTTTTCCTTAAAATACCTGCCACACCCCATGATGGTGCCGGTAGTGCCCATACTGCTGACGAAATGGCTGATCTGCCCATCGGTATCACGCCAGATTTCAGGTGCAGTCCCTTCGTAATGCGCCAGCGGATTATCCGTGTTGGCGAACTGATCCAGGATGATGCCGCGTCCCTCGTCGCGCATGTGCGTAGCTACATCCCTCGCCTGCTCCATGCTGCCCTGTTTTGGGGTCAGCACGATTTCCGCACCAAATGCACTCATGGATTGCCGTCGTTCTATGCTGAGATGTTCCGGCATCACCAGCACCATACGATAACCCATCACCGCCGCTGCCATCGCAAGGGCAATGCCAGTGTTGCCGCTGGTGGCTTCGATCAGCGTATCGCCTGGCTTGATCTCGCCGCGCGCCTGCGCGCGTGAAATCATCGACAGTGCTGGACGATCTTTTACCGATCCTGCTGGGTTATTGCCTTCCAGCTTGGCGAGAATGACATTGCTGGTCTTTCCTGGCAACCGCTTGAGCTTTACCAGCGGGGTATTGCCGACAAAGTCTTCGATGGTCTTGAACATGGCGATGCAACTCATTAAAGGGTGCCTTTAAAAATCCGGACTCCGGCACAATATTTCATTACTTAAAAAAATATTTTGTTACTTATCAATCAGATATCATGATTTAATTTCTTGTTTCTATCTTGCTTTATTTAGAACTTCAAATTATTAAAAGCACTCTAAAAGCTCTGTCGAATTATCGCACATGCACTCAGGATTGAAACGCCGCCGACATAGCGATTACCAATAAAAACCCCCGGATCAACCGGGGGCCTGTCAAACATAATCCCGTAAAACTACTTGGGGGCAGGTTTTTTCTCCTGCTTGACTACGGGCTTGTCCTCCTTCTTACTTGATTTTTCCTCTGGCTTGGCAGCGGGCTTATCTTGCTTGTTAACCGTGGTGGCGCCGCTGACCACAATATCCTTGCGTACCTGCTTGATGATACCAGGACCAATACCTTCAACCTTTTCCAGATCATCCACTGATTTGAATGGGCCGTTTTTAGTACGATAGTTGATAATTGCCTTTGCCTTGCCGGGGCCGACACCTTGCAGAGTTTCAAGTTCGGCCTGGGTGGCAGTATTGATGTTGACACCCGCGTGAGCAGTGGTAACCAACGCGAATAGTGTAACAATGAGCAGTAACAATTTTTTCATGATCTCTTCTCCAGATTGGGTGTAAGCAACGGGTAATTTCCATCCATTTCATCAGTGACACTTCGTTGATATCCTCACTCGCACCTGTACTATCCGCCCTGAAGGAGATCCTCCTGGAAGGCGTACTGTCTGTGGCGTTCGTTCGTCATCGCCTTGTTTCACTTTCGAACTGAAACTGGAATAAAACAAAGTTCCCTGCAACAGAGCAGCGAACTACCTGACAGTTGCAAGGCACCATTCACCGCATCCAGTATTTTTTGGAATGTCACACCCAGACTGTCATTCTCAGTGTAGTTGAGGTTATGGGATTTGCTAACCCATCACTGGGGCATCATCCATCGGCATTCAGTGGGCGTAGAGGTAGATCGCTATTGCAACAGAGAGATAAGGGTGCCCGTAGCCACAAGATAGACAACAAGAAGAGATCTCTGTGAGGGATCGAGATTCGCCCCTCCAGCTAAAGAAGTTAGCCTGCAGCTAACTGTGTTTCGATTTCAACATGCAAACGTTGCAACATTAGCAGCGGGTCTGCCGCCTGCGTGATGGGTCTGCCTATCACCAGGTAATCTGCACCGTTTGCTATCGCCTGACGCGGTGTCGCCACCCGCTGTTGGTCGCCCACAGAAGAATCCAGTGGACGTATCCCGGGCGTGACAAGGCAAAAATCCTTGCCCATGATTTGCCTGAGTCGTGCCGTCTCCAGCGCAGAGCACACGACGCCATCCAGCCCACATGCGCTTGCCAATCTGGCCAACCGCTGTACTATAATTTCCGGTTCATCGTTCAGGCCGATATCGGCAAGATCGTCGCGTCCCATACTGGTAAGCAAGGTTACGGCTATGAGCTGGGTCGTCCCCGGCAGCAAAGCCTCGCGCGCGGCAGAGAGCATTTTTCTCCCCCCCAGTGCATGAACATTTACCATCCATACGCCCAAACTTGCTGCCACCTTGCACGCACCTGCCACGGTGTTGGGAATATCGTGAAATTTTAAATCAAGAAAAACCTCAAACCCCTTATTCATCAATTGCTCCAGTAGCTGTGGCCCGGCAGCGGTGAACAGCTCTTTGCCTACTTTCATCCGGCATAGCTGCGGGTCAAGCTTCGCCACGAGTTCCAGTGCTGGTTTCGCGCCAGAAAAATCGAGTGCGACAATAATGCGTGGGGCGTTCATAGGGTCGGCACCTTGTTTCAATCAATCGCCCAAAGCGATGTGTGGTTCATGTTCGCCCGTGGCTGGGTATTTTTTTTTGAATGCAGCAATTTCGCGTCTTTGCCTGAATATTTTACCAAGGCATGCCAGCACGCCAATCGCCACTCCCAGAGCAAAAAAGACCAGCAATATCAGCATCAGCGGTGCTTGCCACTCATAGCCGAAATAATATTGCAGTTTTACCGTTTCGGCGTTCTTCACGGCGAAACCAAGTAACAACAAAAACAATACTACGCGCACAAACCATGTCAAATAACGCATGATCCACCCTGGCTAAAAACCAAAAAAAAGCAGCAGGATCTTGCGATCTGCCGCCATTATATTCATCTGCTTATCTGTAAGTCGTTTCAGTTTTTATGATCTACTCGCTCGCGCAATTCCTTACCAGCCTTGAAATGGGGTACATATTTTTCTGGCACCCGCACCTTTTCTCCCGATTTAGGATTGCGTCCTACACGAGGAGGGCGATAGTTCAGGTCGAAACTGCCAAACCCACGGATTTCGATACGCTCCCCCTGCAGCAGACTCTTGGCCATGGCATCGAGTATCACTTTCACCGCTAATTCGGCATCCTTCGCGACCAACTGCGGATACCGGGCTGCAAGCCTGGAAATCAATTCAGACTTCGTCATAGATCCTCTCTATTGTCCAGTATTTTTAACGTCCATCTTGGCTTTGAGCAATGCACCCAAGCTGGTAGTTCCGGAACTAGGTGGGCTTTCAATCGTAACTTTCTGCATTGCGTCGGTTTCCTCCGACATGTCTTTAGCCTTAATGGAAAGATTGATGCCACGATTTTTACGGTCAACATTGATGATCATCGCTTCAATCATATCGCCTTCCTTCAGATGGGTGCGAATATCCTCGACCCGGTCGCGCGATACTTCAGATGCTCGCAGATAACCTTCCACATCATTGTCCAGCGCAATCACTGCACCCTTTGCATCAAGGGACTTTACTGTGCCCTTGACGATGCTGTTCTTGTCGTTTACCGTGACGAAGCTATTGAATGGATCCCCTTCCAACTGCTTGATGCCCAGCGAAATGCGTTCACGCTCAACGTCAATGGACAAGACCATCGCTTCCATTTCGTCGCCTTTCTTGTAATTGCGGACTGCTTCCTCACCCGGCTGATTCCAAGAAAGATCAGATAGATGCACCAACCCATCTATGCCACCCAATAGTCCGATAAATACACCGAAATCAGTAATGGATTTGATTTGTCCCTGCACCTTGTCGCCTTTCTTATGATTTATGGCAAAATCTTCCCAAGGATTAGGTTTGCATTGCTTCATACCAAGCGAAATACGGCGACGTTCCTCATCAATCTCCAGGATCATCACTTCTACTTCATCATTTAGTTGCACCATCTTGGAAGGATACATATTCTTATTGGTCCAATCCATTTCGGAAACATGCACCAATCCTTCTATGCCCTGTTCGATCTCAACGAATGCGCCGTAATCAGTCAAATTGCTGACTTTGCCAAACAAACGGGTACCTTGTGGATAGCGCCGGGAGAGGCCCACCCATGGATCTTCGCTCAGTTGTTTCATTCCCAGTGAAACGCGGTTTTTCTCTTGATCGAATTTGAGCACTTTGGCAGTGACTTCATCACCGACATTGATCACTTCGGAAGGATGCTTTACCCGCCGCCAGGCGAGATCCGTAATGTGCAACAAGCCGTCTATCCCACCCAGGTCAACAAACGCGCCGTAATCGGTGATGTTCTTGACGATACCCTTGACCACTGCACCTTCCTGCAGATTTGCCAGCAACGACTGGCGATCTGCGCCTTGGCTTGCCTCCAGTACGGCACGGCGTGACACCACCACATTGTTACGTTTGCGGTCAAGTTTGATAACCTTGAATTCCATTTCCTTGTTTTCGTACGGCGTAGTGTCCTTGACTGGGCGGATATCCACCAGCGAGCCAGGCAAAAAGGCACGAATACCGTTAATCATCGCAGTCAGGCCACCCTTGACTTTGCCATTTACCATGCCGCTTACGATGGCACCACTTTCCATAGCTTTTTCCAGATCGTGCCATGCGGTCAGGCGCTTGGCCTTGTCGCGCGACAAACGAGTTTCGCCATAACCATCTTCCAGTGCTTCAATGGCGACGGTGATGAAATCACCAGGCTTGACCTCAATTTCACCCCTATCATTCTTGAATTCTTCAACGGGGATAAAGCTTTCGGATTTGAGTCCCGCATTCACGACTACGATGTTGTAGTCAACACGGACAACTTCGGCGGTGATTACTTCACCAATGCGCATTTCCTGGCGCGTGAGACTTTCTTCAAACAGTGCAGCAAAACTTTCTGGGGAGCTGGTTGTGGGGGAAGTGGCAGTAGCGGTAGTCATTGTGAAAAGTACCTGGTTTGAGATCCCGCCCGAATAATCATCTGGCGGGGTTAGTTAGTTAATAAAATTGCCTGAATACATGGCCGGCTTCAATCCCCGCCTATTGAACAAGGATGACGCGCAACACTATGGTAATCAAACACCCTTTGCGCAAATTTCTGCGTACAGTCCCAATACTTCATCCACCGCTTGGGCAATGTTGAGTAAGGTCGTGTCCAGCAAGCTTGCATCTGCGCCCTGTTGCAGGGGTGCCACGCTGCGATTACTATCGCGCGCGTCGCGCTCCTGAATATCCTGCAAAAGGGTGGCGATATTAGCATCTATCCCTTTCCCCATCAACTGTTTATAGCGCCGTTGTGCGCGCGTCTCAGCGCTGGCAGTCAGAAAAATTTTAAGGATCGCGTCAGGAAACACCACTGAGCCCATATCACGGCCATCCGCCACCAGGCCGGGAAGTTGACGGAATGCACGCTGACGCTGCAACAGCGCTTTTCTAACCTCTGGGTAGGCCGCGATCCTGGAAGCCCCGTTGCTGCACGCTTCAGCGCGAATTGCGTCGGCAACATCCTCGCCTTTCAACTGAATCTTTACGCCTGAAAAGACGACATCAAGATGTCGGGCGATATCAGCCAGCGTCGCCTCATCCGTCAGATCGACCCCTGAGCGCATGGCCGTTAGTGCTACCAAACGATAGAGCGCACCGCTATCGAGATAATGAAACCCTAGCCTTTCCGCTACTCGCTGCGCCACCGTGCCCTTGCCAGAAGCCGAGGGGCCATCAATCGCAATAATTGGAACGTCATTCATAGTCATGAGAAACCTCAATATTTACACGCATAAAACCACACCGGGTCAAGCACTGACTATTGCTGCGAATTTCTTGAAATAATCGGGAAAAGTCTTGGCCACACAATCCGGATTATTGATACGCACAGGTGAGCCTAAAGACGCCAGTGAAAAGCACATTGCCATGCGGTGGTCATCGTAAGTATCAATCGCTACATATGGAATAATGCGTGCAACAGGTGGCGTGATGCGCAAAAAATCTGCTCCCTCCTCCACCTCCGCACCCAGTTTGCGCAGCTCCTTTGCCATCGCTACAAGCCGGTCGGTTTCTTTCACCCGCCAACTGGCGATATTGCGCAACATGGTTACACCATCAGCAAATAAGGCTGCCACTGCCAGTGTCATGGCAGCATCAGGGATATGATTGCAATCCAGGTCTAGCGCCCGGAGGCGTCCTGATTGTGGTGCGCATGCCTCAATCCAGTTATCTCCCAGAGTAATGCCTGCCCCCATCTTCTCCAACGCTTCAGCAAAACGTACATCGCCCTGAAGACTGTTCCGGCCCACCCCTTCAACCCGCACCGGACCGCGGCCAATAGCACCGGCAGCAAGAAAATAGGAAGCGGAGGAGGCATCACCTTCGACAAATATTTCGCCGGGACTACAATAACGTTGTCCACCGTGCAGGATAAAACGTTGCCATTCCTCGCGCTCGACTTGCACCCCAAAACGCGCCATCAAGGCAATGGTCAGCTCGATATAAGGTCGTGAAATCAGCTCTCCCGTTACCGCTATTGTCAGCATTTTGCCGGAAACTGTTGCGGATAGGGGCGATGCCAGCAGCAAACCCGTAAGAAACTGGCTGGAAACATTACCCTTTACTGTCACCACACCCGCATGAATGCGGGCAGGTTTTATTTCCAGTGGCGGAAAACCCTCATTGCCGAGATAGGTTATATCTGCGCCCAGTTGCCGCAGCGCATCCACCAGATCACAAATTGGGCGCTCATGCATACGTGGCACCCCGGAAAGCCGGTAGTGCCCCTGCATCAGCGCCAGAACGGCGGTCAGTGGACGAAAAGCGGTGCCAGCATTTCCCAGAAATAGATCTACCTCCGTAACCGGAAAGCACAGCGGAAATCGTCCACCCACACCCTGCACCTGATAATCATCGTCGCCGGTCTGAATAATGGACACACCTAAGGCCTTAAGCGCATCCAGCATCCGCGCCGTGTCGTCAGAAGCAAGCAAATCACGCACGTGGGTAACCCCCTCCGCCAGTGCAGCAAGCAGCAAGATGCGATTGGAGATGCTTTTGGAGCCGGGCAGATGCACCACACCTTGGGCGTTCCTGGCAACGGGGAGATCAAGAAATTCCATTACAATTGGTCCAGATATATCATAAATCCGCACAATGATCACGTTGGATTATGCGAGTTGAGTGAATCAATTTTTAGGGTGCCTCCAGTAATTTTAAGTTCCGGGCAAAACGGGGCGGAAACAAAAAATGTGAATGCGGCATATGGGTGAACAGTGAAAACTCTACCCCGCTGAAGTAGGCTGCTATTATAGCCAACCTGCGGCAGTCCGTCTTAATCAGCCAATAACAGCTTGGCAATAACTCCTTATCAACGCTAAAATCTTATGCCATCCTCGCTTCTTCTCCACGACTTCATCAGCAACGCACTCCACGGGAGACTTATTCGGAGGTTCCTTACCCAATTTTATACAGGCAAGCAGCTTCAGATGAATTTCAATGTCATGAAAAGGAGAATCGGGATGATCAGGCATAAACACTTGCACGTTTTAGGCATGCTGATGGTTTTGTTTTGTGCTTCAACAAGCACGTGGGCCAGCGTGAAAGATGGCAATCTCATCACCGCAGCTGGAAAAGGTAATCTTCCCGGAGTCAAGACATTGCTCGCCGCCAGAGCCAATGTGCAGGCCAAAGCAGACAATGGCATGACGGCATTGATAGCGGCATCAGAAAATGGTCATGAGGAGGTCATCGAGGCGTTGCTTGCTGCCAAGGCTGACGTGAACGCAGCAGCAAACGATGGGGTCACCGCATTAATAGCGGCATCGCAAAGTGGTTTTCATGAGGTGGTGCAAATGCTACTTGATGCCAAAGCCAATGTGAATGCCAAAGCGGGCAATGGCAACACCGCATTGATCGTTGCGTCACAGAAGGGGCATCGGCAGGTGGTACAGGTATTGCTCGCTGCCAAAGCCGATGTAACTGCTCGCAGGAATGATGGCCTCACGGCGTTAATGCAGGCCTCACAGGAGGGGCGTTGGCAGATAGTGCAGGCGTTGCTGGCCGCCAAGGCCGATGTGAACGCCCGGCTCAGCAATGGCGCCAACGCATTGATGTTGGCGTCTCAGATGGGCCACTCAAGAGTAGTGCATGCGCTGCTTGCCGCCAAGGTTGACGTGAATGCCGAGGCAGGCAATGGTGCCACAGCACTGATGCTGGCATCGAAATACAGTCACCTGGAGGTGGTAAAACTCCTCAAGGAAGCAGGTGCCAAGCAATGAATCTATGCACCCCGAATAGCCATTCGGTCAGGCCGCCTGCACCGGGATGCTGCCACGCTGATCGATGATGCAATTCAGCTCATTCACATAAACGAGTCTCGGCTGGTAAAGCCGCAGTTCCGGCTCGGAGTAAATTGCATAGGCAGCAATGATCAGAAGATCCCCCGGGCTGGCTTTGTGGGCGGCAGCACCGTTTACTGAAATTGTCCCCGAATTACGCTGAGCGCGAATAGCATAAGTAGTGAATCGCTCGCCATTAGTGATATTGTAAATTTCTATCTGCTGGTATTCACGGATACCAGTGGCGTCAAGCAGCACATCGTCAATCGCGCACGAACCCTCATAATGCAACTCCGAGTGTGTCACATGTGCCCGATGCAATTTTGCTTGCAACATGGTTTTTTGCATAGCTGTCATTTTACATTAAATTCAACAGTTGGATTATAACCAATCCGCCAACCGCAATGGCAAGACTTTGCACTCGGGAAGGGTGTCAGGAAGCGTTGCAATTGTTTGCCTGACTGGTTAACATCGACAACGTGAAATCGCTGCTCTGCCCGCTGGCCCTAACAACTTGGATGAAACAAGGATACCTCAATGTCACACTGGTTCAAAGATAACTCACAATCTATCGGGCATACCCCGCTGGTTCAGCTCAACTGTATCACCGATGGCGCGCCAGCGACAGTGTTGGCAAAAATCGAAGGGCGCAACCCCGGTTACTCCGTCAAATGCCGCATCGGTGTGGCGATGGTTGAAGATGCGAAACGACACGGACTACTCGGCCCCGGAAAAGAACTGGTGGAATCGACTAGCGGCAACACCGGGATTGCGTTGGCGTTCGTCGCTGCTGCACGCGGCATTCCGCTGACCTTGACCATGCCGGAAACGATGAGTCTGGAACGCCGCAAGCTGCTGATTGCCTACGGTGCCAAACTGGTTTTGACAGAAGGTGCGCGCGGCATGAAGGGGGCGATAGAGAAAGCCGAGGAAATCGTTGCTTCTGATCCTGGTCGGTACGTCCTGCTGCAGCAGTTCAAGAATCCTGCCAACCCGGCTATCCACGAACAAACCACGGGGCCGGAAATATGGAATGATACCGATGGCGCCATTGACATCTTTGTCTCCGGCGTGGGTACCGGCGGTACCATTACCGGCGTTTCACGCTACCTCAAGAAAATCAGCGGCAAGGCGATCATTTCGGTTGCCGTCGAACCCTCGGCTAGTCCGGTGCTCACCCAGCAACGTGCCG
>VFJL01000061.1 GCA_009886095.1 Nitrosomonadales bacterium
CACCACACCACACCACACCACACCACACCACACCCTTCGACAAGTTCAAGGTGAATCGTTTATGGTGGCTAATTAGTGGCGTCTCTAACTGGAACTTGAATTTCATATAAACAAATATACTGCGTCTATCTTTCTTATCCCCGCCTTGTTTCGTTTAGAGCTTCGAATTATTAAAGACGCCCTTAATACTATCTGTTCGCTGGATCAATAAATTCTTTTATTCAGACTTGAAATCAGAAAAACTATCCCAACATGCTCTGGACAAAAACATGGAGAGTAAGGAGAGAGCTATGCAAGAACCACATAATCCGCAGACAAGCCAACCAGAATTAGCCGCAATCACGAATGAAGCCAACGTATCCGAAGCCAGCGAAAACAAAACGGTGGAACCGATGGTGGAAATCATGCCCAGTCTGGAGCAGTTGCTGAAGAAGGCTGAGCTCGATGCTGCTGAGCATCACGACGCTTGGCTGCGTGCCAAGGCTGATGTTGAGAATGTACGCAAGCGTGCTCAGGCTGATATTGCCAGCGCCCATAAATATTCCATCGAGAATTTCTCTACCGAGCTGCTAGCGGTGATGGATAGCCTGGACGCTGCGCTGACAGTAGAAAACGCAACAGTAGAAAACTTCAAAAATGGAATGGAGTTGACACTCAAGCAACTCACTGCAGTTTTTAACAAATTCAACATCAAGGTGATTGAGCCGATCGGAGAAAAGTTTGATCCGCATCAGCATCAGGCCATATGCATGATAGATTCCGACTTGGCCCCCAACACTGTGGCGCAAGTGATGCAGAAAGGCTACATGTTAAACGACCGGGTAATCCGTCCGGCGCTGGTCGCGGTTTCGAAAGCCCAAGAGACTTGAAATTCCGGCCTGAACCCTCATTTCGAATATTAATATAAACTTTCAAAAGGATTAAATCATGGGAAAAATTATTGGCATTGACCTGGGTACCACCAATTCATGCGTAGCTGTGATGGAAAACGGGAAGCCCAAGGTAATAGAAAACTCTGAAGGTACGCGTACCACCCCTTCCATCGTTGCTTATACGGAAGATGGTGAAATTCTGGTGGGTGCTTCTGCCAAGCGGCAGGCAGTTACCAATCCAAAAAACACCTTGTTTGCGGTGAAACGCCTGATCGGTCGACGATTCAACGAGGAAATGGTACAAAAAGACATCAAAATGGTGCCTTACAGCATTATCAAGGCAGATAACAATGATGCTTGGGTAGGAGTGCGCGGCAAGAAAATTGCCCCACCAGAAATTTCTGCACAAGTGCTGATAAAAATGAAGAAAACCGCTGAGGATTATCTGGGTGAAGCGGTTACCGAAGCAGTCATCACTGTCCCTGCCTACTTCAACGATTCGCAGCGTCAGGCGACCAAGGATGCGGGGCGCATCGCCGGATTGGAAGTCAAACGTATCATTAACGAGCCGACTGCTGCAGCGCTGGCTTTTGGTATGGATAAAAAAGAGGGTGACCGTAAGGTGGCGGTGTATGACTTGGGTGGCGGTACCTTCGACATTTCTATTATCGAGATTGCGGAAGTGGAGGGCGAACACCAGTTTGAAGTGCTGGCGACCAACGGCGACACCTTTCTTGGTGGCGAGGATTTTGATTTACGCGTGATCGAATATCTCACAGATGAATTCAAGAAAGAAAGCGGCATAGACCTGAAAAAAGATATGCTCGCACTGCAACGACTGAAAGATGCGGCGGAAAAGGCCAAGATTGAGCTTTCATCCAGTCAGCAGACCGAGGTCAATTTGCCCTACATTACGGCAGATGCCTCCGGTCCAAAACATCTTGCGGTCAAGATCACCCGCGCCAAACTGGAGAGTTTGGTGGAAGAATTGATCGAACGTACCGTGGGACCTTGCCGCACTGCTATTAAAGATGCAGGTGTAAACATCGCCGATATTGAGGATGTGATTCTGGTGGGCGGGCAAGCCCGCATGCCTAAGGTGCAGGACAAGGTCAGGGAAATCTTTGGCAAAGAACCGCGCAAGGATGTGAATCCGGACGAAGCGGTGGCAATGGGTGCGGCCATTCAGGGCGGTGTGTTGCAAGGCGAAGTGAAAGACGTGCTGCTGCTGGACGTCACCCCGCTATCGCTGGGCATCGAAACCATGGGTGGAGTGATGACTAAGTTAATCCAGAAAAACACCACGATCCCGACCAAGGCGCAGCAGGTATTTTCCACCGCCGACGAGAATCAGACGGCAGTAACCATCCATGTCCTGCAAGGCGAGCGGGAATTGGCATCGGGCAACAAGAGTCTGGGACAGTTTAACCTGAGCGACATTCCCCCTGCACCGCGTGGCATGCCACAAATTGAGGTGGTGTTTGACATCGACGCCAACGGCATACTCCACGTATCGGCCAAGGACAAAGCCACCGGTAAGGAAAACAAGATCAAGATTCAGGCAAGTTCCGGTCTGTCAGATGAAGAAGTCCAGCGTATGGTGAAAGACGCTGAAGCTCATGCTGAGGAGGATCACAAAGTGCTTGAGCTGGTCACTGCCCGCAATCAGTGTGACGCGATGATGCATTCGGTGAAAAAATCGCTGAAAGAATACGGCGACAAGCTTGAGGATAATGAGAAATCCAATATCGAAGCCGCTTTGAAAGATGCGGAGGAAGCGCTTAAGTCCGACAGCAAGGATATTATTGAGGCGAAAACTCAGGCACTGACTGAAGCTTCGCATAAGTTGGCGGAGAAGATGTATGCCCAAGGACAGGCTCAGCAGCAGGCCCAGTCTAGTGCAGGATCGGAATCGCATGGAGGCGGAGGTGAAAAACCAGTGGAAGGTGAAGTGGTCGATGCTGAGTTTGAGGAAGTGAAAGACAAAAAATAAGCAGATGCTTGAATTGAATTACCAAAGCACAAGGGTGCGGAGAAGCGATCGAACAATTCTCCGCTGTGCTCTGTGTTTTTGGTATTCACTGGAAGAAATGGAATAACTTGGGGGTGCATCTAGTATTCGAAGTTCCAAGCAGACAAGGTGGGAACAAGAAATGAGGCGCGGCATAGGAGTGATATGCAAGAAAACATTTTTTGTGAGCAACAAAGTATTGTGAAGAAATCCGGATTTTTAGAGGTGGCCCTGGCGTAGGATAATCTTCTGCGATTCGCCTGTTTAATGGAGCGGGAGGGGGCAGAACGGACAAGGCAGTCAATTTCCGTCGAGAAATTTATTCAGCGGCATTCATCATGCCTTGGCAACAGGAAAATCATATGAGCAAACGCGATTATTATGAAGTGCTGGGTATTAACCGCGATGCCAGCGAAGACGAGATCAAAAAAGCTTATCGCAAGCTGGCTATGAAGTATCATCCGGACCGTAATCCGGATAACCCCAAGTCGGAGGAGAGTTTCAAGGAGGCCAAAGAGGCCTACGAAATTTTATCCGACGCCAGTAAGCGCACGACTTACGATCAATATGGTCATGCCGGAGTGGACTCCGGAGCAGCGGGTACTGGCGGTGCTCACGGATTCACCGATTCATTCGGTGACATTTTCGGCGATATTTTTGGGGGACGTGCAGGACCCTCCAACGTTTATCGTGGCGCGGATTTGCGCTACAATCTGGAAGTCTCGCTGGAACAGGCTGCGCGTGGCACTGAAACAAAAATTCGCATTCCCACGATGGAAGCCTGCGAAACCTGCCATGGTAGTGGCGCCAAACCTGGCACTACACCCGTTACCTGTCCTACCTGCAACGGTCATGGCCAAGTGAGGATGCAGCAGGGATTTTTCTCAATCCAGCAAACCTGCCCAAAATGCCATGGTAATGGTAAATACGTTGCCAATCCCTGTGGTACGTGCCACGGCTCGGGGCGTGTCAAACAACACAAAACGCTATCGGTAAAAATTCCTGCCGGAGTGGACGAGGGTGACCGTATTCGCTTGTCTGGTGAAGGCGAGGCTGGGGTCAACGGCGGCCCACCAGGAGATTTGTACGTGGTTGTACATCTGTTACCGCACTCCGTATTTCAGCGTGACCACAACGATTTGCATTGTGAAATGCCAATTAGCTTCACCACTGCTGCGCTGGGTGGAGAAATCGAGATCCCCACACTTGATGGCCACGCTAAGATCAAGATACCAGCTGAAACACAGACCGGAAAAATTTTCCGTCTGCGCGGCAAAGGCATCAAAGGTGTGCGTAGTCATGCTCACGGTGATCTGCTGTGCCACATGATAGTGGAAACACCGGTCAAGCTCACTACTCGACAGAAAGAACTGCTACAGGAGATGGAAGCCCTCAACCAGGAAGACAGCTCCCGTCACAGTCCTCGTGCCAAATCCTGGATGGATAAGGCACGCGAATTCTTTACCGAATGAGAGAAACGTGCAGCGAGGACGCGCAACAAAAATCATCGCGTATGAGGGCGCCTCTGCGCCGCAATTGATTGGTCCACCGTATTTAGACGTAAATGTGCTGGCTCATGCGCGTTTAGCTTGGTGCGGTTAGACAACTTTAGTCTGTTTGGAACTTAACCAACTGGCGGCACGAACGATTTTTTACAGGATGTTGTTGGCCTTGGCGATTCAGATAAAAGGCTTGAAATTTTCGTTGTGATGCAAGACACACTCATAAATGGCGGCGATGAATTCCGAGACACTGGTAAAGATGCTGTGACATAGACATTCAGTGGCGATGTTGCAGAAGAAGCGCTCGACCATACTCAACCAGGATGCTGAAGTGTCACTAATGGAATGGAATTACCATTCGCCATTCAGCAGTTTCTCCGTCCAGAACAGGCCGGAAACGGTTTTGTTATCGGTGATTTTCCCCACCTTGACCCATTCCAGCGCTTCGGTCAGCGTCAGTGTGAATACCTCCAGATGTTCGCCATCATCAAGACTCGCACTCTGGAACACGAGCCCCTTTGCCAAGTAATACACCAGTTTTTCATCGGAATAACCGATGCAGGGGTATAGGGTGGCGAGATAACGCCAGCTTGCTGCGGTATAGCCGGTTTCTTCCAGTAGTTCACGTTGCGCGCACGCCAGCGGATCTTCGCCAGGATCAATTTTCCCAGCTGGCAATTCGTAAAAATCCCGGTGCAGTGGGTAGCGGTGCTGACGTTCCAATACCAATTCACCGTTGTCCAGCAGCGGAATGATGACGACCGCGCCAGGGTGAGTAATATATTCGCGTATTGCCAGTTTGCCATCAGGCAGGCTAACCTGATCTGCATGCACTTGCAGCAAATGTCCGTCAAATACGCGCACGTTACTGACTTGTGTTTCAGTAAGATTAAGCGGTGATTTGGGCATGAAGATAAAGTCAGTGGGCAAGGAGTAGTCGGAGTCTAATCAGAAATCCTAATTCTACGCTTTGTCGCAAACTGTACAAAGGAAACCGGAGCTGAATAACAGCACTAGTTTATAGTTCCAATCCTGCCTTGCCAATTAATGGCGTGCGATTGGACAAATACTACAGGTAGTGGTGAAATGTGGCCATTTCAATCCTCGCCAACTACTGGTTGTACGAGGATCAGATCATCATTTCAATTCTCGCTCGACCAATTGGCCGAGCGCTATTTGCTTTACATGCGCCATGTCTATACGTAGCGTGCCATTTTTCAGCTACGTGCAGGCATTTGCACTCGGTATCGTCTAAGTTATGGCTAATAGTGGTCAATATACTCCCGAAGTGGATTACTTCTAAGACAGCAACAATCCTTACATTGCATTACGTTATTGGCTCCAGAAACTCTCTGTTTCAGAAAGAAAATTTATCTTGATACTCTACAGTAATCCACATCTGTAACGTAAATTGCATAATTGCGGCAGACAATCCCGCGCCCATCCTGTGTCTATATATAACTATTTGTTTAATAAAGGATAATTACAAAGATCATGAATTAAGCGTATTAGGAAATTCTGTTATGAAAGGAGGACTTAGCGAACCAATTCGTGGATTGTCCACAAACTTATCCACAGAATTTGTGGGCTAAAGGAAATCTTTATTTCCTACTGAATATCTGATAAGAAAAACGGAATATTTTTGTTAAATAAGTCCTGTATCTATTGATACCCGATTCCGGCAGATCATTTTATGCAGAGATTGGTCATCTCTTCGCCTCGAACAGTTTTTTCACCTCGGGCCATTGATTGAGCGAGCGATGAGTAGCGTGGAAATTGATCAAGTTCAATCATTTCTATTTTTGTGCAAAATTATGCAGAGAATTGATCAGACGTCACAACCGATCCGCACGCTGCGGCCCCAGGCGATGCGCGGGGCTACACGACACTGCAGGCGGATCTCACCCCTTCGTGTAAATGACTTTCTTGGCGCCACCATCGCAACTTCCGACCACTTGTCTCTCCCCAACCTGGTCGGTAGCCACGATTTCGAGGGCATACTTCTTGACATCCTTTGCTTCAATCTTCGCAGTGATTTCACTTTTCAGCTCCTCGCAGGATTTGGCAGCAAAAGCTTGAGTGCTGGCAAGGGTTATGGCGATGACGGTAAGATATGCGATGCGTTTCATTGATGGCTCCTTGGTGGACGTATGGTATTGTTTCATTAGTGACACTTGGTTGATATTCTCACTTGTACCTTGCCGTACTGGGCGTTTTGAAGGAAGCCTTTTTTTGGGGGGGCGTACTGTTTACAGCGTTCGTTCGCTATTGGGAGATAGTTTTGCCCTGATCCCGCGCCGTGGATAGAACCAGAAGTAATTTACTGGCTGGTTTTTCTACAGCCAAGCGAAATTATAGGCCGGATTTAAATTGGGTAGAATAACCAGATAACTATAAGGCCAATAACAACTAATTGTATTCTATTCATTTTGACTTTCGCAGGTTTAATCTCAGCAAGCTGAATAATTCAAGGCACAGATTATCACGGCGATGGTTAAAGTGGAATTCAGTTTTTTCAAATGCAGATGGAAGGTGGCAACTGACGTCGACCAAGCTGCAATTGATGGCAAGTTGTCGCACACGGCATCGTTCTACTTGAATTTTTGCGCAAAAAATGCTTCAAGAAGATACTGAACTTGGAAAAACACCATGAACCTATCCTTGAACAACGTCATCCACCAAGCCGAACAGATCATTCTCGGTAAGCCGCAGCAGATTCGTCTGGCGCTTACCTGTCTGCTGGCGCGCGGCCATTTACTGATTGAAGATTTACCGGGGGTCGGCAAGACCACGCTGGCGCAGGTTCTGGCGCGCACCCTGGGCCTGAAGTTTCAGCGCATCCAGTTCACTAGCGACCTGCTGCCAGCCGACATTCTAGGTGTATCAGTATTTCAACGCGATAGTGCTGAATTTAAATTTCACCCCGGCCCAATTTTCGCGCAAATGATTCTGGCTGATGAAATAAATCGGGCCACACCCAAGGCGCAGAGCGCGTTGCTGGAAGCCATGGAAGAACAACAAGTCACCATTGAAGGTGTTACACGAGCCCTGCCTGCACCATTTTTTGTTATTGCCACACAAAATCCGGCGCATCAGGTCGGCACCTTTCTGCTGCCGGAATCGCAACTGGATCGCTTCCTGATGCGCATCCAGATGGGTTATCCTGATGCACTGGCAGAGCGCGGTTTGCTATCCGGAGTGGACCGGCGCGAAATCATTACCCGGCTCAGCCCGCAACTGGAAAGCGCAGAACTACTGGTATTGCAACAACTCGTCAGGAAAGTGTTCGTCTCACCCGCGTTACTTGATTACATTCAAGCCATTCTGCGCCATACGCGCGAGTCAGCGCGTTATACGCATGGACTGTCACCGCGCGCGGGGCTTGCTTTGCTCTCCGCTGCACGCGCTTGGGCATTGCTCGACAACCGCAATGCAGTGATTCCAGAAGATGTGCAGGCCGTATTACCCGGCGTGACCAGCCACCGCTTGCAAGTGGTTGGCGAATACCAGAAACAAAGTAGCAACACGCTGACACGTGAATTGATCGAGGCGGTAGCAATTCCGTGACACTAAGCTAAAATGCACACATACCTTTTCGAAAGTATATGGGTGGCTCGACATAACCAATGACTTGCCCAGCGTCTTTTGCTGGGTTAGATTGTTAGTATCTCTACCTGGGGATTGAAATAAGTACACTGGCAGCCTTCTGGCTGGCCGTGGCGGCACGTCGACATCACTCTAGGCGCTTTGCTTGCAATAATCTTCCGCCCTGTGCTCACCGCACTTAAACAAAAATTTCGCACCTGGCTGTTCCGCCCAAAAATAGAAAGCGGAACCGTCATCCTCACGCAACGCTGTATCTTCATCCTGCCCACCAGACAAGGCCTGGCGCTGGCTTTCGTACTTCTGCTAATGCTACTCGGCAATATCAACTACAACCTCAGCCTCGGTTATGTGCTGACCTTTCTGCTGGCGATGGTGGCGGTGATGTCCATGCTGCACGCTTTTCGCAACATGGTGTATCTGGAGATTCGTGCTGGCCGGGCTGATGCCGTATTCAACGGTGAGACTGCACAATTCCTGCTGCACTTTCAAAATCACAGCAAGTTGCCGCGCTACCGCCTTTGTTTGCGTGGTGATAATGACAGAATGGTCAGTTTCGGCATCCCCGCCCGACAAGAAAGCGAGATTGCTTTTCCTCTGCCCACCACCCGGCGTGGTTGGCTGGAGATGGGTGCATTAAGGCTGTACACAGAATTTCCACTGGGTTTATTTCACGCTTGGTCGTATTTACATTTCGATACACGCTGCCTGGTTTATCCGAAACCCTTGCTCGCTGCACCCCTGCCATTTGGTACGTCACCAGACGGCATAGATGAACGAGCGATAGCCGGGGATGACGATTTTACCGGATTGCGCAACTATGTCGTTGGCGATACCTTGCCGCGTATTGCTTGGAAAGTTTTTGCACGCGAACAGGGGTTGCAGGTGAAGCAGTTTTCTACACCAGCCGGAAAAGAATTATGGCTGAATTTTTCAGATGCACCTGATCGTAACATCGAAGAAAAATTGGCGCGTATGACACGTTGGGTGCTGGATGCCGAGGCACAAGGCCTACGCTATGGATTGCGCATGCCGGATAGCGAATTGCCCGCTAGTAACGGTGCAGCACATCGCGACGAATGCTTGCGCAGGGTTGCGTTGTTCAATTTACCGCAGCGGAATGACGATCCCTCCTACTTATGGGAAGAGCATAGCCAAGGGAGCAAAGTCGACAGGAAGAGAGGGAAACCATGAGCAAGCCGCTCACCTACGCCCTGCTGCTCACCATTCTAATGGTCACAGCGCCGCATGCCGGCCATCTGCCGCTATGGGTCAGCGCTCTATGCGGCACTCTGCTGCTGTGGCGCGCTTATCTTACTTACAGCGGCAACCCCCTGCCCAAGCGCTGGTTGTTGATGCTGATTACCATCGCCAGTTCAAGCGGAATCTTCATCAGCTTTAACACCCTGTTCGGACGTGAGGCAAGCGTCACTCTATTGATACTGTTGACCACGCTCAAGCTGATGGAACTGCGCACAGCGCGGGACGCGATAGTGCTAATCTACCTCGCCTGTTTCATCATCATTACCAATTTCCTTTACTCACAGAGCATTCCCACCGCACTATACCTGTTCGCCACCTTGATGGTTATCCTGACCACTTGGGTGCACCTGCAAACACCCAGCATCACGTTCAAACCGTGCGCGCGCATCACCTCAATATTGCTGCTGCAAGCCATTCCGCTGGTACTAATTCTGTTCATCCTGTTTCCGCGCGTGCAAGGTCCGCTGTGGGGTTTGCCGCAAGACGCATTTGCCAGCAGCGGGTTGGATGACAAGATGTCGCCAGGCAGCCTGAGCCGATTGAGCCTGTCGGATGAAGTTGCCTTTCGTGTCAACTACACCGGCGATCCGCCGCGCCGCGAGCAAATGTATTGGCGCGGCCCGGTACTATGGGACTTCGACGGGCGCACCTGGACATCGGGCAAAGCCGCGCAGACTACCGCGCCGCAATTTACAGAGCTTGAACAGGCAATTGATTACAGCGTTACGTTGGAACCCCACAACAAAACCTGGCTGTTTGCACTCGATTTGCCCGACAGGATTTCCGTGCCAGCCAGCCTCACTCACGATTTTCAGGTATTGAGCAAAGAGCCAGTCAATACACGGCTACGCTATGATGTGCGTTCCCATCTTGGCTATCATGCCAATCTGCACGAAGCGGAATGGCAAATTCAACGCGCCTTGCAATTGCCACCATCTAACCCGCGCGCCCGGCAGCTTGCTGAAAAATGGCGCGCCAATAGTGGAGACGATGCTGCCGTAGTGCAGGCCGCCCTCACTTATTTCCATCAACAGGGCTTCCTTTACACGCTGGAACCGCCGCCACTCTATGCCAATAGCGTGGATGATTTTCTGTTTGAAACCAGGCAAGGATTCTGCGAACACTATGCTTCTACCTTTGTGTTCCTGATGCGCGCGGCACACATTCCAGCGCGTGTGGTAACGGGCTACCAAGGCGGTGAATTCAACGACACGGGCAACTACTACATCGTGCGCCAATCCGATGCTCATGCTTGGGCAGAAGTTTGGCTGAGTGGGCAGGGCTGGGTGCGTATTGACCCGACTGCGGCAATTGCCCCGGCGCGTGTGCAAAGCGGTTTGTCTGCCGCCCTGCCTCTCATGGCGCGCAACCCGCCACAGTGGATGCGCAGCTTGCGCCTGAACTGGGACACCATCGCCAACCAATGGAACCAGTGGGTGCTGGGCTATAACACAGAACGCCAATTTGCCTTTCTGACCCGTCTTGGTATTGAGTCCGTAACCTGGCAGAAAATGGTCACGAGCATGGCGGTGGGCGCGGGATTGGTCATTGCGTTATTTGCGCTGTTCATGCTGCGCCACATGTTTGCACACCGGCCAGACAAAATACAAACCGCGTGGCTCAAATTATGCCGCAAGCTGGCTAAAATCGGCTTGCCGCGCGCCGCGCACGAAGGTGCGCAGGACTACGCACAGCGTATCGCCACCATCCGTCCGGATATTGCCGATGCCATCCGTGACCTTGCAACACGCTACAGCGCGTTGCGCTACGGGATGGGTCAAGACGAACAAACACAAAGAGAATTCATCCGTCTCATTAAAAAATTTCCGTCATTCCGGCGAATGCCGGAATCCAGTTAACCGGATATTTCCAAACGAAGCGGAGGCAACACCCAAAGTATTTTTGACTGGCTGTTGAAATTTGCCCCTGAATATCCTGGAGACTCGCTGAGGTTATTCAATTCAATCCGAGCTTCGTCCCTTTGCCTCCAGATGAAAGTTCTGGCGACGGAGCATGAAGTTATGCCAGAAAAATAATCTGAGCCAAGCCCATTTAACTCGGTGGAGCTGCTCACAATGTCACTGCCGAAGGACACAGCTTCACCATCGAAAGCGAACATTCGGGTAGACTGCCGGACATGCAAGTCTCGGTTACATTCAGGCGAGATGACAGGTTGCCGCAATACAGCACCCGCATTAACATGAAATTTCACAGTTGGATTTCTAGATTGATGGAAAAACAAGTCGTCTCGAAACAAAGAGTCTCCGACCATGGGGAGGTTTACACCCGCAAGCGGGAAGTCAATGCCATGCTTGATCTGGTGAAGCAGGAAACGGAGCGGATCGAATCCCGGTTTTTGGAGCCGGCCTGCGGCACGGGAAATTTTCTGTCGGAAATTCTGGAACGGAAACTGCGCGTCGTGGAATTGCGCTACGGCAAAAACCAGCTGGATTATGAGCGCTACGCGGTGCTGGCTGTTTCCTCGGTCTATGGCATCGACATTCTTGAGGACAATATTCTGGAATGCCGCAAGCGGCTATTTGATATTTTCGATCTGGCGTACACCCGGCTTTTCAGGGAAGCGGCAAAGGACGAGTGCCGGAAAGCGGTTCAATTCATCCTTGAACGCAATATCATCTGGGGCGATGCGTTGACGCTGGAAACTGTGGGCGACAAACCTCATTCAATCGTGTTTTCCGAATGGTCGCCGGTCAATGGCAGTATGCTCAAGCGCAGGGATTTCACCTTTCATGGCTTGCTTGCCCATGCTGATCATAGTGCGCTGCCGCTCTTTTCCGATCTCGGCGAGGACGTGTTCCTGCCTTCACCGGTGAAGGAATATCCGCTGATTCATTTCCTGAGGGTTGCCGATGCTGAACAGCAATAACTACAACCCGGACGTGCTGACTTGTTTGGCCAATCTGAGCAGCGATGAAGTTTTCACGCCACCGCAATTGGCCAATCAGATACTCGACATGCTGCCCGAGAGCATCTGGCGCGACAGAAACACACGGTTCCTCGATCCGGTCAGCAAGTCCGGCGTATTTCTGCGGGAGATTGCGAAGCGGCTGGATGCGGGTCTGGCAGGGGCAATTCCCGACCGGCAGGAAAGAACAAACCACATCTTCAAAAAACAGATTTTCGGTATCGCCATCACCGAATTGACCGCGTTGCTTTCCAGAAGAAGTGTGTATTGTTCCAAAACAGCCAACGGTAAATACTCCGTTTGCAACAAGTTCGATAAACCGGCTGGCAATATCCTCTTTGATCGCATCGAGCACTTATGGCAAAACGGGCGCTGCACTTCTTGTGGCACGAGCGAAGCGAGCTACGCAAGAGGCGAGGAACTGGAGTCTCATGCCTACCAATTTATCCACACCGATAATCCAGAGGAAATATTCAAAATGAAATTCGATGTCATTGTCGGCAATCCGCCATATCAACTGGGGTCTGACGGCGGCACTCGTGATATTCCCATCTACAACAAGTTCGTGGATCAGGCAAAGAAGCTGAATCCCCGCTTTTTATCGATGATCATCCCTTCGCGTTGGATGGCCGGTGGATTGGGGTTGTCCGAGTTCCGCCGCACGATGCTGCAAGATCGACGAATCCGAAAACTGGTGGACTACCCGGTCGCAAGCGAGATATTCCCCGGAGTGGAAGTAAAAGGCGGCGTCTGCTACTTCCTATGGGAGCGCGACACTGAAGGTGACTGTGCGGTCACAGCAGTGCGGGGGAATGATGTGGTTGGCCCGGTGAACCGGAATCTGGGGGAGTACGACGTTTTCGTCCGCGACAGCCGCGCCCTCGACATCCTGCGCAAAGTCCAACGCAGGAAGGAGCCGTCCATATACGACATCCTGTCTGTAGATAAGGAGTTCGGTTGGACATCGAACTTCGATGGCTTCCACGAGACGGGGCTTCCGGGCGACTTGCCGCTCTACTACATACGAAAGATGAAGCGTGGCGTGGGCTACATCGCGCGCAAGTCGGTGAGCAAGAGTAAGCATCTAATTGATACATGGAAGGTTCTTGCCCCTAAGGCGTTCAATGGCGGAGACGGTGTACCGCATCAAATACTGGGTAAACCGATGATCACTCCGTCACCGTCAGTCTGCACCCAGTCGTTCCTATTCTTTCACGTTCATTCAGGCATGGAAGCCAAGAGCGTTCACTCTTACTACACGACCAGGTTTTTTCGCTTCCTCTCCTCACTGCGAAAAATTACCCAAGACGCGACCCGCTCAACGTACACATGGGTACCTCAGCAGGCGTGGGATCGCATTTGGACGGACGAGGAACTCTACAAAAAGTACAAGCTGACCGCAGACGAAGTGGCCTTCATAGAATCCATGGTTCGGCCAATGGACGTTGAAAATGAGTAAAGAGTTTTTCCCGCCGCGCCCCGATGCGCGCCCGACCATCTACGCTTACGAGGACACCAACCCCCAATACCTCGGCTTACTCAAGGTGGGCTACACCACCATTGATGCACAAACGCGGGTGGCGCAGCAGTACCCCACATTAAAACCCGGCAAGCCGCCATACCGGATCGTGTTTGAAGAATCCGCGATGCGCAATGACGGCTCTGCTTTCTCCGATCACGATGTCCACCGCCATTTGAGAAAGGTTGGCGTTAAAAATCCCAATGGTGAATGGTTCAAGTGTTCGGTCAAAGAGGTCAAGGCGGCGGTCATTGCCGTCCGCTCCGGCGAGATGAACGAGGAAAACCGTTCGCTTGATTTCGGGATGCGCCCCGAACAGGAAGCGGCGGTGGATAAAACAGTCGCCCATTTCAAGAGCTTCCGGCAGGAAAACAGCAACAAGCCACCGCACTTTTTGTGGAACGCAAAAATGCGCTTCGGCAAGACCTTTGCCGCCTATCAGCTTGCAAAGAAAATGGGCTGGCGCAAAGTGCTGGTTCTGACCTTCAAACCGGCGGTGCAAACCGCGTGGGAAGATGATTTGAAATCCCATGTTGACTTCAAGGGCTGGCAGTTTATCTCCCCCGGCGGCCTGACTTATGAGGCGGCGGACAAGAAAAAACCGATTGTCTGCTTCGGGTCGTTTCAGGATTATTTGGGGAAAAATAAAAGCACGGGCGGCATCAAAACTAAAAACGAATGGGTTCATGCGACCAACTGGGATTGCGTGATTTTCGATGAATACCATTACGGGGCATGGCGCGATAGTGCCAAAGACCTTTTTGAGGCGGAAGACAAGAAGGAAATCGAATATCTGGAGGGCGTAGGCATAGAGGTCTTTGACGAAGAGATTATGCCCATCACGACGGATGGCTATCTCTATCTTTCCGGCACGCCGTTCCGCGCCATCACTTCCGGCGAGTTCATCGAGGATCAGATTTTCAACTGGACATATTCCGATGAGCAGCGCGCCAAGCAGGAATGGCGCGGTGAGGGCAACCCCTACGCAGCGCTGCCTCGCATGGTTTTACTGACCTATCAATTGCCGAATGCGATCCGCGAAATTGCCATGCAGGGCGAGTTCAGCGAATTTGATTTGAATATTTTCTTTGGCGCGTCAGACGAGGGTGATTTTTCGAAATTCACCTATAAGGATGAAGTGCAGAAATGGCTGAATTTAATCCGAGGGGCATTTCTGGAGACCACCACAGACAACCTGAAACTGGGTGCGCAAAAGCCCCCGATGCCTTTCTCGGATACGCGCCTGCTAAATGTGCTGTCACATACGTTCTGGTTTTTGCCCAGTGTGGCATCGTGCCATGCCATGCGTAATCTTTTTGCAGAGAAGCAGAATAAGTTCTATCACGATTACCAAGTGGTTGTGGCTGCCGGGAATAGCGCAGGGATTGGCGCCGCAGCATTGAAACCGGTACAGGATGCAATGGATGATCCATTAAGAACAAAATCAATTACCCTTTCCTGCGGGAAACTGACCACCGGGGTTACGGTCAAGCCGTGGACTGGCATTTTCATGCTGCGTAATGCGTCCACTCCGGAGACATACTTTCAGGCGGCATTTCGCGTGCAATCTCCGTGGACTATCAAAAACCCGGATAGCACCGCGCCCAACCGCGAGCAGATCATCAAGGAAGAATGCTACGTCTTCGATTTCGCGCCGGACAGGGCTTTGCGGCAAATTGCCGATTACAGTTGCCGCCTGAATGTCAATGAGTCAAACCCCGAAAAGAAGGTCGAAGAGTTCATTAGTTTCCTGCCCGTACTGGCCTATGACGGCAGTTCAATGAAGGAGATTGATGCTGCCGGAATTCTGGATATGGCCATGAGCGGCACGACCGCGACATTGTTGGCGCGGCGCTGGGAAAGCGCCTTGCTGGTGAATGTGGATAACAGCACATTGCAGCGCCTGATGAACAACAAGGATGCCATGGCCGCGCTGATGAGTATTGAAGGGTTCCGCAACCTGAATCAGGAAATTGAAACGATTATCAACAAGTCGGAGGCGGTGAAAAAGGCAAAGAAAGAAGCCAACGACAAAGAGCTTTCCAGCAAGGAAAAGAAAGAACTTTCCGACGAGGAAAAAGAGTACAAGAGCCTGCGCAAACAAATTCAGGAAAAGCTCATCAAATTCGCTACCCGTGTGCCGGTATTCATGTACCTGACCGATTACCGGGAGCGCTCACTGAAACATGTCATCACGCAACTGGAGCCGGGGCTGTTCAAAAAAGTGACGGGGCTGGTGGTGAAAGATTTCGAGGTACTTGTCAGCCTCGGGGTTTTCAATAGTGCATTGATGAATGATGCAGTCTACAAGTTCAAGCGATATGAGGATACTAGTTTAAGCTATACGGGCATCAATAAACATGAAGGCGAAGATGTGGGTCTTTATGACACCGTGCTCAATGCGGGCGATGTAAAAACACTTGAGAATGTGTCAGGAAGCAGCTAGAAAGTTGGCTACATATTCCAATTCTTGCAGTCCCGGAAACGGGTATCTGGTGGAGACGAGGAGGATCGAACTCCCGACCTTCGCATTGCGAACGCGACGCTCTCCCAGCTGAGCTACGTCCCCACTTGATGGCGTATTTTATAGAGAGCACTTCTAAAAATCCAGATTTCGTCACAATACTTTGTTACTCATAAAAAACGGCAGCTCAAAATTGACATTGCCGCAGAGGCTGCGGATAATCCTTGCATCACTCTTTGCCCAGTATTGTTGTCGAAATATCTACTGCTGCAGCTCGATCCCTGCAGAAATCCACGATTAAAACAAGAGGATTTCATGAGACTTTCCGGACGATTCAGTTTAAGTCTTGCGGCTGCAGTCATGATTCTTTCCGGCTGCAAAGAAGCGCCACCCCTGCCCAAGGTGGGCGAACTGCTGGTAAAAATAGGCCACGCCGCACCTCTTACCGGTATCCAGGCGCATATTGGCAAGGATAATGAGAACGGGGTCAGGCTGGCAATCGAAGAAGCAAATGCAGCGGGTATCGTTATCGGTGGGCAGAAGATCAGATTTCAGCTCTTGAGCGAGGATGACCAGGCCGACCCAAAAACCGGCACTATCGTCGCCCATAAGCTGACGGATGCAGAAATAAACGGCATGATCGGTCACCTAAATTCCGGCACCACCATCCCGGCATCCCGGGTCTACCATGACGCCGGTATCCCGCAGATTTCACCTTCCGCGACTAATCCCAAGTATACCCGGCAAGGCTTTAAATCGGCCTTTCGCACCATGGCCAATGATGAACAGCAGGGTAAGTTGCTGGGCGAATTTGCCACCGGACAACTGGCTGCGAAAAGAATCGCCATCATTGACGACCGTACTGCTTATGGCCAAGGGCTCGCCGATGAGTTTGAAAAGTCGGCCAAGGCCAATGGTGCGATCATCGTGGCGCGCGAATTTACTACCGATAAATCGACTGATTTTCGCGCCATTCTGACTGCTATCAAAGGTAAGCAACCCGATGTGCTGTTCTTCGGCGGAATGGATCCACAGGGTGGACCGCTGATGCGGCAGATCAAATCACTCGGCATTACCGCCATATTTTTAGGTGGCGACGGAATCTATACGCCGGAATTTATTAAACTGGCAGGTGATGCGGCGGAAGGAGCCTATGGCTCACTGCCTGGCGTTCCGCTTGAAAAGATGCCCAGCGGTATCGCCTTTCGCGACAAATACAAAGCCAGGTACAACAGAGACATTCAACTCTATGCGCCGTTCTGCTACGATGCGGTAAATATAATGATCGAGGCGATGAAGCGCGCCGATTCGGTGAAGCCGGAAAGATACCTGCCGGAACTGGCGAAAACAGATTACGACGGTGTTACCACCAGAATCATGTTCGATGAAAAGGGTGACTTGAAAGGCGGTGCGATTACGCTATATCAAGTGAGAAACGGTAAATGGGAAGTAGCCGAAACGCTGGCTGGTACACCGACCGAGTCTTCATCCACTACTACGCTGGCTGTGGATGATCGCGGATAAAACCCTTCGAATATGATATTCGGTTAGTGCGAGTGGAATCCGCCGCACCACTGCAACCCCTAAACATTCAGACTAATCCGTGACTCGACCACGGATTAGTCTGGCATCTTTCTGATAACGTCTGCCCTTGGATATTTTCCTCCAGCAACTCATTAATGGCCTGGTTCTGGGCAGCATCTATGCCTTGGTCGCCTTGGGCTATACCATGGTCTACGGCATACTCGGGCTGATCAATTTCGCCCATGGCGAAGTTGTGATGATAGGCGCGATGGTGGCACTGGCAGCAATTCACGCCTTGACTGGCACTGCTCTGCCGGGACCGATTATCGTGCTGATGGGTCTGCTGATCGCCATTCCAGCCTGCATGTTATTGGGCTACGGCATCGAGCGTGTTGCCTATCGTCCGTTGCGTCATGCGCCACGTCTCGCGCCACTGATTACTGCCATTGGCGTATCGATCATATTACAGAATATCGCCATGATCATCTGGGGGCGGCAATATATTTCCTTTCCGCCACTACTGCCGACTGACGCCTATACCGTCGCTGGTGCGAGTATTACCCTGTTACAGATTTTCATTTTTCTGCTGGCAGTGGCAATCATGGCGGGGTTAATTTTTCTGGTCAAAAGAACTCGCTTGGGCCGCGCCATGCGTGCCACCGCGCAAAATCCTGAAGTCGCAGGGTTGATGGGAGTCAATGTCAATGCTGTTATTTCTACCACCTTCATTATCGGCTCAGCGCTGGCCGCAGTAGCTGGCCTGATGGTTGGCGCTTACTACGGCTTGGCGCATTATTACATGGGCTTCCTGCTAGGATTAAAGGCTTTCTCTGCTGCGGTTCTTGGCGGTATCGGTAATATTGGCGGAGCGGTGCTGGGCGGGTTGTTGCTAGGTGTGATCGAGAGTCTGGGCGCGGGTTATATCGGACCACTTACCGGTGGTTTTCTCGGTAGCCATTATCAGGATGTATTCGCATTTTTCGTACTGATTCTGGTGCTGGTGTTCCGCCCATCCGGATTATTGGGGGAGCGGGTGGTCGACCGGGCGTAGTCCCGTTTCGGGCTTGCTTCCGGTGAATATGATTTCAACCCAGATAATCCATTAGGACGTGAGATGATGGTGAGGCAGGATGCGAGGCAGTTTTGCTGGTTGGGAGAAGTCCATAGCTAGCCTATGGACGCCGAGCAAGCAGCAGAAATGACCGCAAGCTGACCACCAGCACTCGCGTAGGCTCAGAGAGCCGCCTAATGGATTATCTGGGTTTAACGAGCTTATTTGGTTATTTTTGGTTCATCTGTTAGGTGAGCCCGTTACGGGATGTTGTTGCATCCCTCACGCGTATGGCGGCGTTGCGTCTCCACGGAATGGAACGACCCCATTCCCTTGCCGTCGCGTCTTGCCCTGTACTGCGATAACGCACACTATATTCTATCCAACTGCCGGATTCAGCATGATGACTGCTTTACTAACCAACTGGCGCAATCTGAAACGTAACCCGTATGCCGTATGGCTAGGGTTTGCGCTGATCGGCACCGCACTGGTGCTGCTGCCTTTTGTTACCGATGCGGCGCTGGGCCGCTCCTGGGTGCGGATACTCGACCATACCTTGCTTTATATCATGTTGGCGCTGGGACTCAATATCGTGGTGGGTTTTGCCGGTCTGCTGGATTTGGGTTATGTTGCATTTTTCGCTGTCGGCGCTTATCTGTATGCATTACTTGCCTCGCCACATTTCGGTCTGCATCTGCCGTTCTGGACGCTGCTGCCGCTTGGCGCATTGGTTGCCTGCATGTTCGGGGTATTGCTGGGCGCGCCGACGCTGCGTTTACGTGGTGACTATCTCGCCATTGTGACGCTGGGTTTCGGCGAAATCATTCGAATTTTTCTTAACAACCTGAATACGCCGATTAATATCACCAACGGCCCGCAGGGGATAAACATGATTGATCCGATCATGTTGGGTGAATTTTCTCTCAGCCGGACTCACCAGGTTCTGGGCATCACTTTCTCTTCGGTTCACAACTACTATTATCTGTTTCTGTTATTGACGTTACTGGTTATTTTTATTTCCATCCGTCTGGAAAATTCGCGCATTGGCCGCGCCTGGGTGGCAGTGCGAGAGGATGAAGTGGCGGCGCAGGCGATGGGCATCAACACCCGCAACGTCAAGTTGCTGGCGTTCGCTATGGGTGCCAGCTTTGGCGGCGTTTCCGGCGGCCTGTTCGCGGGCTTCCAGGGGTTTGTCAGCCCGGAAAGTTTCCATCTAATGGAGTCGATCATGATTCTGTGTATGGTGGTGTTGGGCGGCATGGGCCACATCCCCGGGGTGATACTCGGCGCGGTGCTACTGTCGATGCTGCCGGAAGCGCTGCGCTATATCGGGCCGCTGGAGGAAGCGCTGTTCGGACGCGTGATTGTGGATCCTGCCGACCTGCGCATGCTGCTTTTCGGCCTGGCCATGGTGCTGGTGATGTTGCTGCGCCCGGCAGGACTATGGCCTTCACCGGTACGGCAGCGAGAATTTACCCGCCATGATTAATTCCAATTCCAGGTCGGAAGTGAAACGGATCAATGGCAAACGAATACCGCAGACAGTACGTCCTTTAAGAGGGCTTCCTTCGGGGCGCATAGCATGGCCAAGCGCGAGTGAGGATATTAACAAAGTGTCATTAATGAAATGGAATTGGAATAACAAGTCGATTCATAGTCAGATTCTTTACCGCCATTATGCCGCCATCTACTGAAGCCGACTTGCTGTTGCAGGCTACCGGTATCAGCAAGCATTTCGGTGGACTGGCAGCGTTGATGGACGTGTCTCTCACCATTCGCCGCAATGAGATCTATGGTTTGATCGGTCCTAACGGCGCAGGAAAAACCACGCTGTTTAATCTGCTCACCGGTCTCTATCGCGCTGACAGCGGCATAATTTCTTTTGGAGGGATTAACCTCACCGGCAAGAAACCTCACGAGGTGGCGCAAGCGGGCATAGCCCGTACTTTCCAGAATATCCGCCTGTTCGCCAACATGACTGCACTGGAAAACGTGATGGTGGGGAGAAATCTGCGCACCCATGCCGGAGTGTTCGGCGCGATCCTGCGCGACAAGAAAACTCGCAACGAGGAGGGTGCAATCAGGCAGCGTGCGAAGGAATTACTCGACTACACGTCTATTGGTCATCACGCACAGATGCTGGCGAAAAATCTGTCGTATGGTGATCAGCGCCGCCTAGAAATTGCGCGCTCGCTCGCTACCGAACCGAAACTGCTGGCGCTGGACGAACCCGCTGCCGGCATGAATGCAACCGAAACTGCCGCGCTGAGACAACTGCTTGAAAGCATACGCCACGATGGCGTGACGATACTGTTGATCGAGCATGATGTGAAGCTGGTGATGGGGTTGTGTGACCGTGTGGCAGTGCTGGATTATGGCAAGAAAATCGCGGAGGGAATTCCTGCCGAAGTGCGGAGTAATCCCGCAGTGATCGAAGCCTATCTGGGCGGAGCCATGGCATGAACCTGCTGGAAGCACGTGGCCTGAAGGTCTCCTACGGCGGTATCAATGCTGTCAAAGGCATCGATCTGGAGATCCATGAAGGTGAATTAGTGGCGCTGATCGGCGCCAATGGCGCGGGAAAATCTACCACGCTGCGCGCGCTGGTCGGACTGGAACCTCCAGCGGGCGGTGCGATTCATTATCAGGGACATTCCATCATCCGTCAGCCTACGCATCAATTAATCAGAAAAGGGCTGGTGCTGGTGCCGGAAGGACGCGGAATTTTTGGGCGCTTGACAGTAGAGGAAAATCTCCACATGGGTGCTTATTGCCGCTCCAATGCAAAGGAGATTAAGGCGGATGTACAACGGGTTTATGCCCGCTTCTCACTTCTGCAGGAACGTTGTCGTCAGGCAGCTGGAACTCTGTCAGGAGGCGAACAGCAGATGCTTGCCATAGGCCGTGCGCTAATGTCGCGTCCGCGACTGTTGTTGCTGGATGAACCCAGCATGGGGCTGGCACCATTGATGGTGCAAAAGATTTTTGAGACTATCCGTGCTATCTCGGCAGAGGGCGTTGCCATTCTACTAGTGGAACAAAATGCCAAGCTCGCACTGGAAACCAGCCACCGTGGTTATGTGCTGGAAAGCGGCCTGATCACCTTGCACGATGAGGCGAGAGCGTTGTTAAACAACCAGAAAGTGCGGCACGCTTATTTGGGAGAGTAGTTTCTCACCCTATACCCAATCCTTGCCAATCAGAAAATCAGTATAAAGCTTTTCTTCCGTGCTGCCAGCTTCTGGTTTCCAGTCGTAACGCCATTTTACAACGGGTGGTAGCGACATCAGAATGGATTCGGTGCGTCCACCCGACTGTAGGCCGAACAGAGTTCCACGATCCCATACTAGATTGAATTCTACGTAACGCCCGCGACGGTATGCCTGGAAGTCACGTTCACGCTCACCATAAGGCATATCCAGGCGTCGCTGCAGAATCGGTACGTAGGCAGATAAGAAATGATCACCGACACTTTTGATCAGGTTGAAACAGGTATCGAAATCCGGCTGATTGAGGTCATCAAAGAAAATGCCACCAATACCGCGCGGCTCTTTGCGGTGTTTCAAGTAGAAATATTCGTCGCACCATTTCTTGAAGCGCGGATGATACTCGCCGCCAAACGGTTGCAGTGCGTCTTTGCAGGTCTGGTGAAAATGCACAGCGTCTTCTTCAAAACCATAATAAGGGGTCAAATCCATACCGCCACCAAACCACCATACCGGCTCGGCACCTTCCTTGTGCGCTTCCAGAAAACGCACATTCAAATGCACCGTCGGCGCATACGGGTTGCGCGGATGCAGTACCAGCGATACGCCCATGGCTTCGAATGAGCGGCCAGATAGTTCAGGCCGCGCAGCAGTGGCAGATGCAGGCAATCCGCCACCGAATACATGGGAATAGTTGACACCGCCACGCTCGAACACATTGCCTTGCTCTATCACGCAGCTTAAACCACCGCCGCCTTCAGGACGTTCCCATTGATCGCGGTGAAAGGTTTTGCCATCGACCTGCTCCAGGCCCGCAACGATACGTTCCTGTAACCCAATTAGAAATTCTTTGACTTGTGCAGTGCTCATTGATCCCCCCAATTCCGATCCAGTATCTCGACAAGTGCCATGCATAAGTCCACTATTTACGGTGTTGGTTAATAGCCAGATACCCGATATCGGAGCGCATCTGGCAGCCGTCGAAGCGAATCTCCCCGGCAATTTCGTAAGCGCGGCGTTGGGCTATTTTAACGCTATCCCCCAGTGCGGTAACGCATAATACTCGCCCGCCTGCTGTCACGATTTCCTTGCCGTCCTTGCCACCTGACATGGTGCCCGCGTGGAATACGTGAGAATCCTGCTGTGCTGCCGGCGTGGGTGTAAATCCTGGCAAGCCATGAATTACATCTCCGTTGCGCGGCATATCAGGATAGCCATGTGCCGCCATCACCACACCCAGTGCGGTGCGCCGGTCCCACGCGGCTTCAATCTGATCGAGTGTTCCATTCACTGCGTGCTCCACCAGCGTTAGCAGATTACTTTTCAGGCGCAACATAATGGGCTGGGTTTCAGGGTCACCCATGCGGCAATTAAATTCCAGCACCTTGATATCATTATCCGGGGCAATCATCAGTCCGGCATAAAGAAAGCCGGTGTAACACTCACCCTCCTGCTCCATGCCGCGCATTACCGGCTGGATCACCTCGCGCATTATCCTGGCGCGTAGCTCAGGGGTGATTAGCGGTGCGGGAGAATACGCACCCATGCCGCCAGTGTTGGGACCCTGGTCACCATCCTTCAGACGCTTGTGATCCTGGCTGGTGGCGAGCGGCAATACATGACGGCCATCGGCCATGACGATGAAGCTGGCTTCCTCTCCCTCCAGGAATTCCTCGATCACGACTCGCGTCCCGGCAGCACCCATGCTGTTAGCGATCAACATTGCATCCACTGCGGCATGTGCCTCTGCCAGTGTCATTGCGACCACCACACCCTTGCCCGCAGCAAGGCCATCAGCCTTGATGACGATGGGTGCACCTTGCTGGTTCAGATACTGATGGGCTTTAGCAGGATCGCTGAAAGTGGCATAGGCAGCGGTAGGGATGCCGTGACGCTGCATGAAAGCTTTAGAAAAATCCTTGGATGATTCCAGTTGTGCAGCTTTTTTGGTGGGGCCGAAAATTTTCAGGCCAGCAGCGCGGAAGGTATCCACAATACCTGCTGCCAGCGGTGCTTCGGGGCCGACCAGCGTGAAAGCAATACGCTCCTTCCTGGCGAAGGCCACCAGATCTGGAATAGCAGTGATGGGGATATTTTCCAGACCATCCTCCTGCGCCGTGCCAGCGTTGCCGGGAGCAACGAATACTTTGGAGGCACGCGGTGACTGAATCAGTTTCCACGCCAGAGCGTGTTCCCTGCCACCACCGCCAATCACGAGGAGTTTCATTTACAGCCATCCCTTAACATTCAGTGCCTGAAATGCCGCGCACCGGTAAACACCATCGCCACACCCTGTTCATCTGCGGCAGCAATAACTTCTGCGTCGCGCATACTGCCACCAGGCTGAATAACTGCCTTGGCACCCGCCTGAATCACTACATCCAGTCCGTCGCGAAACGGGAAAAATGCATCCGAGGCAACTACCGAATCGGCCAGACTAAGTCCCGCGTTCTGTGCCTTGATCGATGCAATGCGAGCACTATCCACCCGGCTCATTTGTCCCGCACCCACGCCCAGCGTCTGACCGTTGGCGCAAAATACGATGGCGTTGGATTTGACGAATTTCGCCACGCGCCATGCAAACAGCAAATCCTGCAATTGTTGCGGCGTGGGTTGCGCCTTGGTCACCACTTTTAACTGGGCGATCATGACGTTGAGATTATCTGGAGTCTGTACCAGCAATCCACCCCCTACGCGCTTAAAGTCCAGAGCATTGCTACCTGCCTGTAACGACAGGGTGAGCACCCGCACGTTGGTTTTCTGGCTGAGAATTTGTTTTGCTTCATCAGTTACTTCCGGCGCAATCACCACCTCGACAAATTGCTTGATCATTGCTTCGGCTGTAACACCGTCCAGTGTCCGATTGAAAGCGATAATGCCGCCAAAAGCGGAAGTTGGGTCAGTGGCAAACGCCAGTTGGTAGGCAGCAAGCGGCGTAGCGGCGACAGCCACGCCACATGGATTGGCATGCTTGAGGATGACACAGGCGGGCACATCAAATGTTTTGACGCATTCCCACGCTGCATCGGCATCGGCGATATTGTTATATGACAATTCCTTGCCCTGCAATTGGGTGTAGCTGGCAAGACTGCCCGGAGCAGGTGCCAGGTCGCGATAAAATGCGGCTTGCTGATGGGGATTTTCGCCATAACGTAAATCCTGGGCAATGCTGAAATTGAGATTGAGCCGTTCAGGGAAAGCCTTGTGCTGGCCGCTGGAGTCGATTGCGGTAAGATAGTTGCTAATGGCGCTATCATAAACGGCAGTATGCGAAAATGCCTTTTGTGCAAGCTGGAAACGAAACTCCTGCCCAACCGTACCACCGGTTGACTCCATTTCCGCCAGCAGCGCGGCATAATCTTCCGCATCGGTCACTACCGCCACATGCCGGTAATTCTTTGCCGCAGCGCGCACCATGGTTGGGCCACCGATATCAATGTTTTCTATAGCGTCTTCCAGGCTGCAACCAGACTTGGCTACTGTTTGGCTGAATGGATAAAGATTTACTACTACCAGCTCGATAGTTGGGATCGCCGCCTGTTCCATTGCCGCCATATGTTCAGGTAAATCTCTCCGCGCCAGAATGCCGGCGTGAATTTTCGGATGCAGGGTTTTGACGCGCCCGTCAAGCATCTCAGGAAATCCGGTGTAATCGCCGACTTCGGTGACGGCCACACCAGCTTCTTTCAGCAGCTTGGCTGTGCCGCCAGTGGAAAGAATGGTCACGCCAAACTGACGTAACCTCTGCGCAAATTCGACAATGCCGGTTTTGTCGGAAACGCTGATCAGGGCTTGTTTAATGGTCATCTATTGGAGTGTGGCTGAGAGTTGGTGGCCGTAATCCGTTACTACACTATCCAGCCACGCGCGTTACTTGCTATTTAATCTGGTACTGCTTCATTTTGCTGCGCAGAGTGTTACGGTTTATGCCAAGTAATTCAGCGGCACGGGTCTGATTATCCTCGGCGTATTTCAGCACCAGTTCAATCAGCGGTTTTTCCACACTGCGCATCACCATGTCATGAATGGGATGAGGTTTCTCACCGTCCAGATCTTTGAGATAGTTTTCTACAGCCTTGCGTACGCAGCAGGCAATTTCATTTTCTTTGATCACGCAGCCAGCTCCTCGCACTCAATATAAGTTAATCGTTGCCCGTAGTTGGCAAGCTTGCTAAAAAATTCGTTGGCCGCCGACATTTGCTGATCAGTGGTTTGCAACTGGTTCATGGCATGACGAAACGCGGCGGAGCCAACCAGTCCCCTGGTGTACCAGGAGATGTGTTTACGTGCGATGCGTACACCGGAATATTCACCATAAAAATCGTACAGGTCATATAGATGGTTGATAAGCACACGGTGGATCTCGGTCACTTCCGGCAGCGGCAGATGATTGCCGGTGGCAAGATAATAAGAGATCTCGCGGAATATCCACGGCCGTCCCTGCGCGGCGCGGCCGATCATAACCGCATCAGCTCCGGTATATTCGAGTACCTGCCTGACTTTCTCTGGCGTAGTGATATCGCCGTTGGCAATAATCGGAATTTTCACCGCCGCCTTTACTGCTGCGATAGTATCGTATTCGGCGATACCTGTGTAGGCGCAAGCACGGGTGCGACCATGAATGGCAAGTGCCTGAATCCCCGCACTCTCGGCAATATGTGCCACGGCTAGCGCGTTTCTGTGCTGCGTGTCCCAGCCGGTGCGGATTTTCAAGGTAACGGGGACATTCACCGCGCTGACCACTGCGTCGAGTATTTTTCCTACCAGCATCTCATCCCGCAACAGCGCGGAACCAGCCATCACATTGCAGATTTTTTTGGCTGGACAGCCCATGTTAATGTCTATGATCTGAGCGCCCTGTGCTACGTTATAGCGAGCTGCTTCAGCCATCAGCACGGGGTCGGCACCCGCAATCTGTACCGAGATCGGATCAACCTCGCCTGCATGATCGGCTCGACGACGAGTCTTTTCCGAGCCCCACAGCAGCGAATTACTCGACACCATTTCTGACACCGCCATGCCTGCGCCCATACTCTTGCATAATTGCCGAAAAGGGCGATCGGTCACCCCCGCCATGGGTGCAACAATCAGGTTATTTTTGAGAATATGGGGACCAATCCGCATGGCTCTGGCTCGTTAAATATAAATAGTAAGTGGGCGCTTCAGAGTGAAGCAGGGCGAGAAAAAGTGCAATTCTAAACCCATGATGGGTACAGGGAAAGATGTTTGTTAGTGCCAAATAGAAATATCCGCTAAACGAGTCCTCCGTTGAATGTGTATTACAGAAAACCAGATGGCTACCGCAACGCTGGTACAGCATTGCGGTAGCCATTGTTCCCGATCACGAACCTGTATTCGTCTGTAATGATTGGGTTCCGAAGGCTTGCACTCTGGCACTGCACAAGGCACGCGACGAAGGTTATAGCTTGGTTTGTGAGATCAAAATAGATAACGCAGGGAGCGTTCTATTTTACGAGATCTTTTTATAAGTAGTCTGCTTTGTCAGATTCCTGGTGGAGGAGGTCGGCCATTCAGGGCTTTGTCTTTCAGCAACCCATCCAAAAAACCACCATCGCTCTCACAGTTTACTTATTCAGAAATTCTATAACATCGCAAGGACTATTGGACTTTGATTCGAAGCACCATTTTGTCACCCGACTGGAGCATGTCTACCCTGCGTAAGAAATTTTGCCCGAGTAATGCTATATCTCCCTGGACACCAACACCCACGCTAAGACCTTCCAATACGATACCTCCAGCTTCAATAGTCTGCCTTGAAACAATTTCACCCATGACTGCACCATTTGCAGTCATGAAATTAGCAGGCGTACCTCTGGGCAGATCAGCTTTTCGCGCAATATCACGATTAATAGACACTGTGCTGGCTCCCGTATCCACCATAAAATCTACAGGATGGCCATTGATTGCACCTCGTACATAGTAATGCCCATCCCGTGATCTCGGGATCACCACTTCGCCGCTAGCCAACTCTGTGCTGGCCATGGCAATTGTTGGTTTCTGGCGGGCATCGAAGTATAAATAAATCACACCGGAGATGGTAATCCAGATCGCGAGAGCAGTGATGTGGCCCAAAGGGAAACGACTACCCATGCTATTAAGAATTCCTCGATTTTGGTCGATAGAAATAGATCCGCCACACGCTTGGCGACCTTTGTGCAACGAGGGACACTAATCTCTTAACCTCTTGCACCGAACATCATGCGGCGCGCGACGAAACGTTTAACTGGCGGCAGACAATCGAGAGCGCTTAATCCCAGGTTGCGCATGCTGCGCAACAAAGGATCGTCGTTGGAAAAAAGTTTTACCAGGGAGTCAGTGAATACCCGTCCCGCTCCGCTATCCATCTGGCGTTTGTGGCGGTATCTTGCCAGCATTGGAGGTGTGCCAGTCTCGGGCACTGACGCGATGATTTCATCGGCCAGTTCCCAGGCATCACGCAATCCCAGATTGAAGCCTTGCCCGGCAACCGGGTGCAAGGTTTGTGCCGCATTGCCTACCAAAGCGATGCGTTGCGCTGTAACAGGGGTAGCATATTTAAGTGCGAGGGGGAAACCCGAGCGCTTGCTGGCATCGACAAAGTTGCCAAGACGATCGCCAAAATGATCATGCAACCGGGCGAGGAAGGTCGCGTCGTCCATGCCGAGAATCTCCTGTGCTGCTGATGGGGAAACAGTCCATACCAGAGCAAAGTGCTCGTCTAGCGGTAATAGCGCTACTGGGCCATCGGGAGTAAAGCGTTCATAAGCCACGCCGCATTGGGGAAGCGAAGTCTTGATACGTGCAACCACCGCCCATTGATGATATTCATGTACGTGCTGGGTCACATCTTCGATTTGACCGGTCAGACGACCGCCATCAGCCAGCACCAGCAGATTTGCTGTTGCCAGCTTTTTCGCTCCACCATGCTGAAACTCAACTTGCCCCTGTGCAGCGCTTGTTTCCAGTCGCGTCACTTGGGCGCCATCCAGGTAATCAACCCCGCAACCCCGCAACGCCTCATGCATAGCTCGGAACACATCATGGTGATTCACTACATAGCCCAAGGCCGGCACTCCGATATCAGTAGCGGTCAATACAGCGCGACCGAAGCCGCCACGATTGGAGACGTGTATGGTTGTAATGGGGGTAACTTCCGGCAGCACTCGCCACACGCCTAGACGCTGCAAGATCAGGCGACTGCCGTGTGATAAAGCTAATGGGCGCGAATCTTCCGTTTTTTCCGGTAAGCCACGCGCTTCCAGCAGTAGCGCTGTCACGCCGCTGCCGTGCAATGCCAGTGCCAGCGCCATGCCTACTGGACCGCCGCCGATGATGATGAGGTCATAATGGTTCGAAGTCATGGTGTTTTGGGTACTTTTGCGTTCAATTTATTTATTCTCTGTCTTGTCAGTTCTTATTTCTATAATTTCCGCATCCTCAATTACTTGGTATTCACCCTCTTCTGCCGCCATGGATTTGCGTAATTTCTGGCGCAGCCACGAGAGCCGGAGCCAGAATCCGGCGACAGCAATTGCGAATAAACCAAGAAAGATGGCAAAAAATAAAACCCCCAGAACTGCCAGAATGATAACTCCGGGAACCAAGGCCAGATAGAATATCCATCGACGGATAGGAGAAGCGTGTATAACCCGTTCTTCTACAGCACTCGTTTCATCATGCTGGGATATGCGTCTGATGATTATCTTCCTATTGTCATCCATGACATTCTTGCATCAACTCTTCTATCTCTGCCACCATCTTGGGTGCGGTTGCTGTCAATATTTCACATCCTGTCTCTGTTACCACCACATCGTCCTCGATACGCACGCCAATATTCCAGAAATGCTCGGGCACGTTATCCGCCGGACGGAGATAGCAGCCCGGTTCCACCGTCAGAGCCATTCCCGGCTGCAACGAGCGCCAGTCGCCGTTGAGTTTGTATTCGCCCGCATCATGCACATCCAGCCCCAGCCAGTGACCGGTGCGGTGCATGTAAAAACGCTTGTAGTCTCCTGACTGGATGACCGCATCCACGCTGCCCTGGCACAAACCAAAATCAATGAAACCCCGGGCAAGCACTTGCAGCGCCGCTTCGTGCGGCACATTCCAGGGGTTACCTGGCCGCACTGTAGCTATCGCCGCCGCCTGTGCCGCCAACACCAGTTGGTATACATCCTTTTGCACCGGACTGAATTTTCCGTTCACCGGAAACGTGCGTGTAATGTCGGAAGCATAACCATCCAATTCGCAACCAGCGTCGATCAATAGCAGGTCGCCCGATCTTAGCTCTGAATTGTTGTCAATATAGTGCAGTACACAGGCGTTGGCACCACCTGCAACGATAGACGTGTAGGCAGGGGCTTGCGCGCCATGACGACGGAATTCATGCAGCAGCTCTGCCTCCACTTCATATTCGCGCAATCCGGGCCGGGTCGCGCGCATTGCACGGCGGTGGGCGTCGCTGGAAATTTCTGCCGCACGGCGCATGACTTGAAGCTCTTCCGTACTTTTGAACAAGCGCATTTCATTCAGTAGCAGATGGCTGTCATGAATTTCGGATGGGGCAACGACACCGCTGCGCGACTGTTCCCGCACTCGGTTGATCCAGCTGATCAAGCGGACATCCCAAGCTTTATCCTGTCCCAATGCACAATACACTGCAGGCTGGTCTGCCAGTAATTTTGGCAGCATCTCATCCAGCCTGGAAATGGAATATGCCTCGTCGAAACCGAATACTTCTCGCGCAGCATCAGGGCCGTGACGGAATCCGTCCCATATTTCGCGTTCCGTATCCTTGTCACGGCAGAACAGGATGTGCTTTGGTTCGCTCTCACCGGTTCCCGTCACTAGCACCAGCAGCGCCTCCGGTTCGCCGAAACCTGTCAGGTAATAAAAATAGCTGTCGAAACGATAAGGATAATGTGCATCCCGGCTTCGCACCCGTTCCGGTGAAGCAGGAACTATCACTACCCCTTTTTGCATCTGTGCGACCAAGCGCTGACGGCGTTCGCTGAAAGATTTAATTTGGATCATGGAGGGAGATTTTCACAGGATTTGCAGGATAAAGCAAAGTTCGCAGGGTGGGACAATTACTCACCCTGCGAGATTAGAGGTGCTCCAAATTGCTGAGCCGGGTATTGAGCAGATGCAGACGTTCCGGCGTACCCACGTCTACCCATACCCCTGGATAGTGTTCACCGCTGACTCTCCCCAGCGCAATCGCCTGGCGCAGCAGCGGCGCGAGTTTTGCCGCCGCACCGGGCGCCACGTCCCTGAAAAGTTCTGGCTGGTAAACGCCAATCCCGCTGAAAGTGAGTTTATTTTTCTCTGCTAATGCCACGCTACCGGAATCGAGAGTGAAATCACCACCGGTATGATGTGCCGGATTGTCCACCAGCACTAGATGCGCGAGATCCCTATCGGGGTTCGCCCGCATATGCCATAACACTGGCAGCAGTGTGGAAAAATCAATTTCGCAATAGATGTCAGCATTGACCGTCAGGAATGGCTGTGCAGCTGTTTTGCCCCTCCCCAACTCATCCCTCAACAAAGGCAATGCCTGGGTAATGCCTCCCGCAGTTTCCAGTGCTACCAGTTCATGCGAATAACGGATACTGACACCGTAGCGCTTACCGTTTCCTAATGCGGCCTCAATCATCTGTCCCAGATAGGAGTGGTTGATGACGATTTCGACAAAACCCGCGCGTGCAAGATTTTCCAGATGATATTCGACCAGCGGCTTGTTGCCTGCATACAGTAACGGCTTGGGCAACGTGTCGGTCAAAGGACGCATGCGCTCGCCGCGTCCAGCGGCTAGAATCATCGCCTTGAATGGCATGCCTTTAGAAAGAGTAGCCAATCGCTGTATCCGGTTTCTCGTCTGCCAGTGCATCCAGCAGCAGCAGCAGCGGATTAAGTTCACGGTAACGCTTGCAGGCTTTACGCAAATAACTCATGACCAACGGTATATCCCGGAGATAGTCAATCTTACCGTCACGATGAGCCAAACGGGCAAATATGCCTAGTATTTTGATATGGCGCTGTACCCCCATCCATTCAAAATCACGGTAGAAGTCAGAAAAATCGCCGGCCACTGGTAGCCCCGTTTTTTTTGCTTTCTCCCAATAGCGTATCAGCCAATCCAGTGTGCGCTCCTCGTCCCAACAAATATAGGCATCCTTGAACAACGATACCAGATCGTAAGTAATCGGACCATGAACGGCATCCTGAAAATCCAGGATGCCGGGGTTGGGAAGCGTGACCATCAGGTTACGTGAATGATAATCACGATGTACGAACACGCAGGGTTGGGCCAGATTGTTTCGCAGAATTTGGGTGAAAACTGCGTCAAGCTCCATTTTCTGATCCGCACTCAACACTATCTGCAAATGTTTGGCGACATACCAGTCCGGAAACAAATTTAATTCTCTCAGTAACAACACTGCATCATAATCCGGCAGCACACCCGGATGGCTTGCCAGCTGGATTCTAATGAGTGCATCTACTGCATCGCAATACAGTTGATCGGCTCTACCCGGATCATCATTCAGTGCTTGCAGATAGGTGGTGCTGCCAAGATCGGAGAGCAGCAGGAATCCATGCGCCAGATTCTGTGCCAGCACTTCAGGCACATGCACGGCTGCTGTAGCGAATACTTTGGCTGTACGCAAAAAAGAGGTGCAATTCTCCTGCTGCGGCGGTGCATCCATTACGATCCGCGTCTCATCACTGAAAGTTACACGAAAATAGCGACGGAAGCTCGCATCAGCCGAGGCTGACGACAGCGTGAAGGACTTGTCGGGAAGCTGCGTCTTGACCCAGTTTTCCAGAAGCTGCAGGCGTTGCAAATTTTCCATAACTAATCCACGATTGCCTAATTGCCAGAAGTATGAGATTTTATCACCAAGCATCACTCTTCACCCGACCGGGTGGCGGAGCAGAAGTCATGGAGAAAATTATGCTAAACCCAAAAGTATTGGATGAAATTGGTACAAAGGTCAATGAATTATTGGCACAGAGTCCGGTAAAGGACGTGGAGAAGAATCTGCGGATTTTGCTGGCCGGGGTCTTCGCCCGGCTGGATTTGGTGGCGCGTGAGGAATTTGACGTGCAGCAAGAGGTACTGAAACGTACACGCGAGAAACTGACTGCGTTGGAAGCACGGGTGGCAGAGCTGGAAGCTGCCGGGAAACAAGAGAAAGAGGTTGATCAGCTGATCGCAGACTAATCTGGGGGTCTGTGAATAAATATAGAGACATGGACACCCTCCAATGAAAAATAGGCGCAAAAATATCCGGTCTCTATCCGTAGGCATTCATGCCAGCCTATTTTCATGCTAACCCGGAACTACCTCTCCCTCCATGCCGCTAGCTGTTCTCTATAGCCGCGCCCTCTCTGGCATGGAGTCTCCGTTGGTCACGGTGGAGGTGCATATTGCTAACGGTCTGCCGAGTTTCACCATCGTTGGACTGCCAGAAGCGGAAGTAAAAGAAAGCAAGGATCGGGTACGGGCGGCACTTCAAAATGCGCAGTTTGAATTTCCCGCTCGGCGCATCACCGTCAATCTCGCACCTGCTGACCTACCCAAGGAAAGTGGGCGTTTCGATCTGCCAATCGCGTTGGGCATACTCGCCGCGACCGGACAAATCCCCTCAGATAAACTTGATCAATACGAGTGGGCGGGTGAACTTGCCCTGACCGGAGAATTACGCCCAATACGCGGCGCACTGGCGATGACTTATGGTGCATCGTGCTCGGGCCGTAGCTTTGTGCTGCCGCTACAAAATGTTGCGGAAGCTGCATTGGTAAAGCAAGCAAAAGTTTATCCAGCGACCTCGTTGTTGCAGATCTGTGCGCATCTTGCCGGACGTGAGCCGTTGCAGGTCTATTCCGCCAAGCTGGAAACAAATGTGAAGGTTGGTACAGCTGATTACCCCGGTATGGAAGACGTAAAAGGCCAAACGCATGCCAAGCGTGCGCTAGAAATCGCTGCGGCCGGCGGTCACAGCGTACTGATGCTAGGACCGCCGGGGACAGGCAAATCCATGTTGGCGGCGCGTTTCCCCGGTATCCTGCCCTCCATGAATGAAGAGGAAGCACTGGAATCCGCTGCGATGCAATCACTGAGCAGCAGCGGCTTCAATGTCTCCAATTGGAAGCGCCGCCCTTACCGCGCACCCCATCACACCGCTTCTAGTGTGGCCTTGGTCGGCGGTGGCAGCAATCCGCGTCCTGGCGAAATTTCACTGGCAATGAACGGCGTATTGTTTCTAGACGAATTACCGGAATTCGATCGTAAGGTGCTGGAAGCGCTACGCGAACCGCTGGAGTCGGGTCGTATTACGATCTCACGTGCAGCACGTCAGGCCGATTTCCCCGCTCAGTTCCAGTTAATCGCAGCGATGAACCCCTGCCCTTGCGGCTATCTCGGTCATTACAGTGGCAAATGCCGCTGCACTCCCGACCAAGTAGCGCGTTATCGCGGAAAAATTTCCGGCCCATTACTGGATCGCATCGACATTCAGATCGAAGTCCCGGCTGTACCACAGGAAGATTTGATGCGCCAGCAACCAGGCGAGCCGAGTAGCACCGTGCAACAACGGGTGGAGGTGGCCTACCAGTGGCAACTGCAGCGGCAGGGTAAAACCAATACCCGTCTGTCGGTAAAAGGCATAGACAAATACTGCACCCCCGATACCCAAGGAGAAAACCTGCTCAAACAAGCTATCAGCCGCCTGAATTTTTCTGCACGCGCTTATCATCGCATATTGAAGGTGGCACGCACCATCGCCGATCTTGCTGGTAGCACGGGTGTAACCAGCATTCATATCGCCGAAGCGGTGCAATACCGGCGGCTGGACAGGAATTAGGACGGGAAAGCTCCCGGCACGAGGGCTTGCTCGCGCGTTGCAAAGGTGGCGGTATGTCGCCCGCAGTCGCGCTTTAGATTAACCCGAATGTATATAATACTGGTGTAGGTGCTGTGGTTATGCTACTGTCTTTAACGAATTCTTTTTCGAATAGGTGGATTCAACTCTGAAGTGCAACTTTTCTAAGTCGTGGATTCAAGTTCGAAGTGCAACAACCAATGGTTGTTTGGTGTAGCTTATTTCCACCCCGAAGAATACCTCATGCGCCGATCTAAATCCTAGTACTTTTCTAGG